>JBGGMQ010000543.1:0-16562 GCA_041287975.1 Verrucomicrobium sp.
GCTGGTCGCTCGCCACAGGATACATGTAGTGACTCACGGTCTCCGCAGGGGAGAATCGCAGACCCACTTCGATGCTCTCCGGCTCACGCAAGGCCCATTCCGCCAGACCCTTGATCTGCGGTGGCATGGTGGCGGAGAAGAACAGCGTCTGCCGGGACTTGGGGGTCTCAGCAACAATGCGGCGGACGTCTGGGAGGAAGCCCATGTCGAGCATCCGGTCCACCTCATCCAAGATCAGCACATCAATGTCCGCCAGGGACACGGTGCCATCGCTCATGAAATCGAGCAGGCGGCCAGGGGTGGCCACCACGATGTCCACGCCGCGCTGCAGGCCTTCCCGTTGTTTGCCGTAGCCCACGCCGCCGTGGACCAGGAGGGTGCGCAGACCTGTGTGTGTGTTGAAGCGGTCAAATGCTTCGACCACCTGAGCCGCAAGTTCGCGGGTCGGTTCCAAAATCAGGCAGCGCAGTTTGCCAGGAGCGCCCAGGCGGGAGAGGGTGGGGAGGCCGAAGGCGGCCGTCTTGCCTGTGCCCGTCTGTGAGGCACCAATCACGTCGCGTCCTGCCATCACCACCGGAGCGGTGCGGGCCTGGATTTCGGTGGGCGTGGCATAACCCATGTCGCGGACACCAGCGAGCACTGCTGGGGAAAGGCCGAGGGCCTCGAAAGCTTCAGGATAGGGGCCCTCTGGCACCGGGGGCGGTGCGGGCGGCGGCACTGCGGCTACGGCAGGCGCATGGCGGCGATCGCCAGCCTCACGTTCTTCCCTGGGAGCGCCACGCTCTGCGCGGTCTCCACGTCCACCACGAGGAGCAGGGCGACGACCATCGCGATCTCTTTCACGTTCCTGACCACGGGGGCCACGTTCACGACCGCCTTCTCTGGGGCCTCTGCTCGTACCCTGACCCTGACCTTGCCCACCGCTGCGACCTTCGCGGTCCCGTTCCCGGCCACGCTGGCCGTCACGCTCACCACGGTCGACTTTCGGGCGGTGTTCAAGAGCGTCGCGTTTGGAGGCTGCCTTGGCGGCGTGCAACTTCTCAGGGTGCTTCTCTGCGTGCTTTTCGCCCGCATCGGCTGGTTTTTTCTTGCCCAAGCCTGCGAGGCGTTTCAGCCCTGAAGTGATTCGATGGAGCAGGGAGGGTTTGGTCTTCGTCGGTTGGCTCACAAGAGGAGGGATAAGTAGAACGAGGGCATTAGAAGGAGCCCTAATCTCCCCCCATCCCACTTTTTGAGACTAATTGCAAATGGAGATGTCGCGGCAGGCCGGGGGTGGGGCCCCTGAAGAGCCCATTTTTAATGCATTTCGACGGAACAGGACCCTAATCCGCCGCGAAAATAGTTGAACTGTACATTGGGATGGTCCGCCAGCAGGGACATCGGCACGGCGGAATCCGCCAGCCCTTTGGAGATCATCAGGGCCGTCAGCCGCTGTCCCAGGGGATTGTCATGCGTACCAGCCTGCCAGATGCTTACTTTTTCGGCCAGCCAGGTTTCCTTGGGGCCCACGGTGATCGCGGTCTTTGGCACCATGGTGATATTTCCGCCGCCGCTGGTGCGGGCATTTTGCGCCAGGGTGATGGGGTGCAGTTCCACGACACGCGTGCCCAGCTTCCGGTACTCCGCCGGGGTGGGGGGCTCGTTCTTGTACTTGCCCGTCCGTTTGAGGGGATCGTTGAAGGCCCAGTGCTTGATGTCGCCCTGGCCCCCCTGCATCACTGCGCAGCGGACTCCTGCCGTCCAGCTCTTCACATATTCCGTCACGTCGCCTTTGGGGAAGTGAAGGTTCGCCTCGGGAGCTTGAAGTTTCTTCTGCACACGATTGAAGAGCAGTTCGCGGTCCGCCTTCTCAAATGAGAGGGGATGGGAGATCGGCACCTCTTTCTTCGTCTCCACATCATACCACTCATCCATGCCCCAGAAATGGGCGTTTTTCAGGCTCAAGCCCAGTTCATTCACCAGGCGGGCCACCAGAGGCAGTTGCTCCGTGGGCCCGATCGGGCCGCAGATTCCCACGGGATTGTCCGCTGTGGCTTGTTTCCACGCACTGATGTATTCCAGTGCCTCCGCCAGATAAAAGTCCTCCAGGGTGTCGTACATCACCACCTTGAACCCCGGCCGTGAGAGCTGGCGCAGGTCTTTCTCCGTGAGTCTGGCGGCATCATTGATCAGGCTGTGGTCCAGCGTGGTGTAGTCCCACCAGTCGGGGGCGATGTGGCTGAGTTTGCGGGGCATGGTGGGAGCGGAGCAGTGAAAAGTTGAGAGTGAAAAGTAAAAGGTGGGGAAGAACTCAGGAAGGGATAAGGAGCTTGTATGTCGAAGAGACCTGACTCTTGAAGTTTGAAGTTTGGCTTTTGAATTTTCGACCGTGCAGCTGGCTCGCTATTCCTCTAACCAGCGCTCGTAGGCTTCGTTGATCAGGCAGTCCTCGCCGAGGGCATCTTTGAGGGGATCAATATCACCTGCGCTGAAGCCCAGATGGAGGTGGCGGCGCCAGCCCTCGGCATGGGTGAACTTGGTGGAGAGCGTGCCCACCTTTTGCGCGGCCTCATCCATGGAGATGAGGTAGGAGTCCATGCCCTGGCTCACGTCCAGCCAGTGCTTCTGGCTCTCATGGGCAGCCAGTGCCTGTCGCTTGAGGTCATGCACGGGCGCGGTGTTCACATAGGATCCCGCGTGGATCTTCTTACGCAGGGGATCGCGCAGCCCGTGCGGCATGGCGTGGTACACCGTCACGTCGTGGAAGTAGGCTTCGCGCGGCGGATCGGTGATGAAATTGGGGATGCCATGGGTGAAGGCTGCCGTCACAGCCAGGCGGCAGGCTGCCATGTGGTCTTCCATGTAGTCGCTCGGAGCGTGTGTCAGCACGATGGAAGGCTGGGCCTCCCGTACGACGGCGGCCACTTTCTTGAGTGACTCGGCGGAGTAGGTCAGCACCAGATCATCACTGATGGGTGGGTAAAAGCTCGCACCGAGAATACGAGCGGCCTCTTCTGCCTCTGCCAGACGCTTGAGTGCTGTGGTCGGGCCGTCCATCTGCACCGATCCTCCATGACCGTTGCAGAGATTGATGTAATGCAGATCCCAGCCGCGGGACTTGAGTTGGAGCAAGGTGCCCGCTGCAACGAATTCGATGTCGTCTGGATGCGCGAAGATGGCAAGAACTGAGGGCATTGAGTGGAGAGAGGGAAAAGGGAAGAGAGGTAAGGGTCAAGGAACTACAAATTCCGCTGGACGCCTGAGATGCGGACGATGGTGTCCCGTGGGTTCTCGACAGATGGCATTCCGCCATCGGCAGAACTGGCCATCAGCAGGTCAATGTTATCGATTTGCGGCCCCGAAGGAGAGAGTTTGTACCGAATTTCGACGAAGTGTCCGTTGTCCAAAGGGTGCAGTTCGCTGGCGTTTTCCAGGCGCGGGCCGCGAAAGCTGCTCTGCGGCACCTTGGCAACGGGATGACTGAATGGAGGAAGGATCGCATACAGTTGCTGCCGGGAGATGCCTGGCTTGATGTCTTTCAGGATCTTCTGGTAGTGAGAGGTGGCGGTTGTTGTTTCCACCTTCGTTGAGCAAGCACCAAGCATCCCCAGTAAAACTGCCACAGTCAGCGTCTTGGCAGAGAGCAGCGTGGACTGTGGCAGTGGAATCATAACAGGCGATGGCAGTGGGCTTGTCCTAGGCAAGTTCGCTGAGCTTCACCGGGCGTCCGCCTTCGGCAGCAGACTTGTCTGCGGCGAACAGGACCTCAAAGCTCTTCAGTGACTCCTGCAGACTTGTCAGCGGCATCGCTTCGCCTTTCTCTAGTGAGGCAAAGAAGGTCTCGAACTGGGTCTGGTACGGGTGATCACTCACATCACCGCTGTCGAGCATCTTCATGTTCAGGTTGCTCCACCCGGCCTTGTTGGTGTGCAGCTTCATGGAGTGGAATTTGTTGTCCAGCAGGCTGCCTTCGCTGCCACACAGATGCGTGTGGAAGTAGTAGGGCTGCAGGCAGTCCACCACAGAGGCGCATTTGCCCACTCTGCCACCCTTGAAGTGCACCAGCGTCACACTGGTCGTGTTGTACTCGTACTGGGCGAAGATGTCGCTCTTCGTTTTGGTGGAAAGGCTGGTCACGCTCTCCACTTCACCGCCCATGACCATGAGCAGGGCATCCAGCGCATGGCATCCTGCCGTCAGCAATGCGCTGCCACCATTTTCCTTGCTGATGTTCCAGCGGAACTGGCCGTACCAGG
This sequence comes from Verrucomicrobium sp., assembly GCA_041287975.1. Lineage (GTDB taxonomy): Bacteria > Verrucomicrobiota > Verrucomicrobiia > Verrucomicrobiales > Verrucomicrobiaceae > Verrucomicrobium. The sequence continues at coordinate 4,236 of JBGGMQ010000543.1, forward strand.
GCCCGATGCCATGGTAGTAGTCCACTTCACCATAGTGGATTTCACCCAGCAAACCTTGATCCAGGATTGCCTTGGTCGACTGGAACTGGCCGGAGAATCGGCACTCGAAGCAGACGCAGCCCAGCACTTTGGCTTCCTCGGCGGCTGCGACGACATCGCGGCATTCTTGAAGCGACATGCCCAGGGGTTTTTCAATGATCAGGTGTTTGCCTGCCCTGGCGGCGGCCACGGCCTGGTCCCGGTGCTGGGCAGGCATGGAGCAAATATCCACAACCTGGATGTTGGAAGCCAGGAACTCATCGAAGTCCGTGTACGTCTTGATCGGGCAGCCGTGCCGGGCGCTGACCTCGGCATTGTCGAGCTTCCGACCGGAAAAAACTGCCGTCACCTGCGCGTGTTCGGTCGCGTTGATGGCGGCGATGTGGGCACCAGCCGCCCATCCGTATCCAATGATTCCGACGTTGTATTTCTTCATGTTGTTTCGTTAGAAAGGTCCGTGCAGACGAGTTTGATGATGTCAGCAACTCATGTCCATCCTATGAAGATTGATACGCTATTTTCCACGGCAATTTCTCGGGTACTCCCTGGTCTTGGTGTTTTTGGGGCGGCGGTCATCGGGTGGTGTGCTGCATGGGGGGCGGAGGAGCCCGTGCCACCCCGGCCTCTGCGTGACTTAAATACCAGTTACTTTCCCTTCTCCCCAGTCAAAGATGCGGCTGCCTGGCAGAGTCGGCGTGAGGAAATCGAACGTCGAGTGTTGCTTGCGTCCGGCCTGTGGCCGATGCCGGAGCGAACCCCTCTCAATGCGGTTATTCACGGCCGCATTGAAAGGGAGGACTACACCGTGGACAAGGTTTTCTTTATGTCACTTCCCGATCATTTTGTGACCGGGAACCTGTACCTGCCCAAGAATGCAAAGGGCAAGATGCCGGTGGTTCTTTGTCCTCATGGCCACTGGCCCAACGGGCGCTTCATGAATGCCGGTGATGCCGAGGTCCGGAAGGAGCTTGCCACCGGCGCAGAGCGGTTTGAAAACGGGGCTCATTCGCCCCTTCAAGCCCGCTGTGTGCAACTGGCCCGCATGGGGTGTGCCGTCTTTTTCTATGACATGCTCGGTTATGCCGACAGTCTCCAGTTTACTGAGCACCGGCATGGTCCTCAGCCACAGGGGTTCATCAGTGCGGACGCGGAGCAAAATCTGTATGGTTACTTCAACCTGCAGATCTGGAATGGCATCCGCTCCCTGGACTTCCTGCTCTCCCTGCCCAATGTGGATGCCACGCGCGTTGGCTGCACGGGGGCCAGCGGCGGCGGCACTCAGACCATGATCCTGGCGGGCATTGATCCTCGCATTACCGCGGCCTTCCCTTGTGTCATGGTCTCCACCGCCATGCAGGGCGGCTGCACGTGTGAGAACACGAACCATCTTCGCATCAATCAGGGAAACATCGACATCGCCGCTCTCACCGCCCCTCGTCCTCTGGGCATGACCGCTGCCAATGACTGGACCAAAGAGCTGGAGACCAAGGGCTTTCCGGATCTGAAAAACCTCTACCAGATGCTCGGTCGACCCAACGACGTGACCGCACTCTTCGCGACGCACTTCCCGCACAACTACAACCATGTGGCACGCACCGCCATGTACACATTCTTCAACAAGCACTTCAAGCTCGGCCTCGTTGAGCCGGTGCTGGAGCGTGACTTCACCCTTTCTACGAAGGAGGAACTCAGCGTGTGGGATGAAAAGCATCCCGCCCCTGCGGGAGACAAGGTCGGGCTCCCTCACGAAGTGGCAGTGGGTGCCTGGTTCAAGGAGCAAACAGCAAAAGCCCTGGCTCCGCTGCAGGCTCCCCAGCAGGAGGCAGATGTCCTTCGTGCGCGCGAAAAGGTTGGTGGTGCCTGGGAAGTGCTCGTGGGTCGTGCCCTCCCTGCGAAGGGGGAGACCAGCTTTGACGTGGGCAGCAAGGAGGAGCGCGGGGATCACTTCCTCATCCGCGGTACCGCCCACTACAAGGCTTCAGACCATGTCGACGTTACTTTCCTCTATCCCAAGAACTGGAACAACAAAGCCTTGCTCTGGCTGAGTTCGAAGGGGCCGGAATCACTGGTCTCCTCCCAGGGCGATCTCACTGAGGCTGGGCGCAAGCTGGTGGCCGAAGGCTATGCCGTGGCGTGTCCGGTTCCTTATCTGCACGATGCCTCGCGCAACCCCAATGTGTACGCCAGGCGCAAGCTGCAAACCTACGAAGGTTATGCCGGCTACCACTACGGCTACAATCCCAGCATCTTCGCAGAGCGGGTGCGTGATGCCCTCACCGTGATTGCCATGATACGTGACCATGACAAGTACCACACTGACAAGATTGTGGTCGCGGGTCTGGAGGGGCAGGGACCAGTGGCTGCGGCGACCATAGCAGAGGCCAGGGATGTCGTGGGCAAGGGGGTCATTGCCACCGCGGGGTTCCGCTTCGCCAGCCTTCAGAATGTGTGGGACTTGAACTTCGTTCCTGGGGCGGTGAAGTACGGTGACGTCCCAGCTCTGATCTCCCAGTGCGCTCCAGTCGAGCTTGTCGTGCACGGCGAGACTGCTGCTACACTTCCTGGTCCGGCAATGACCTACAAGATCGCCAAAGGCAGTCTTGCGGTGGCCGGGATCGAGGGGATCGAAGAGGATTTTGCCCTCCAGGCCGTGACCAAGCGCTGAACTTTTCCTGGTGGCGCAGATACCGAGGGCAACTTGCAAGGTTTTTTAGGTGAGCCCTTGCAGGATGCCCCGAGAGTCTCTTTGTGCCAGAGAGTGGATTTTGCGTTTTGACGTTCATTATCAACGGTTTGTGATGACGGTGTCCCACATGGCGCGAACTCTGCAAAGTGGAGATCTAATTCAACCTGAAACTCTGCCAACCATGAAACTGCAACTCCTCTTCGCTCTCGGTGCTGTCTTGATTCTTGCCAACTGCTCCTCCACGTCGACGGCCAGTGTGGAAAACCCTCCCGGTCAGCCACTGGCCATCACCCGGGCTGAAAGGAAGGCCTACGCCACACCTACGCCGGTGTCGAATGACCCTTCGTCTCCGCTTTCCAATGTGGTTTCCAATGGGACTTCGGCGAGTGTTGCCATCGCCACTTTCTAATGACAAGAGCGACCGGGTTGCCGATTCGCATTGCTGCCATGGGGGTCTCCCCTCAGGATGGTTTCATATTCCTATGAAAATTGCACTCTTCCTCTTTTCAGCCGCCAGCAGCATTTCGATGCTGGCTGGCTGCGCCTCCAGTGACCCCACCTCCTCCGGACTGCCTGAGGCGGCCCACCGGGAAGAGGCCCGACGCTACGGAACCAGCACCCCGTTGAGCACGGATCCCTCCAGCCCGCTGAAGGATGTGAGCACCAACAAAGGGCAGGTCAGTTTGAAAGCCGCAGAGTTCTAGGGGTGTTTCTGGGCTTGATATTCTGTGTATTGCTTCAGGTGATCTGATCTTGCCCTTCGATCGGTTGCCGGAGGCATCCGAGCCGTGAAAGCATACCCGCATTGCTGTGGCTTCGGCAAAGTAGTGTCAGGGCTTTAGCCTGACTCCGCGTTACCCACGCCTTCCAATGCCAGTCCCGCAAGGCGGGACCGGCACTACTTTGATGCTCGGGCAGGCGCTGCTTTCGTTCGCGCAATCAACTAATCAAACAAGTCCTATTCGGTTATCTACGCTGAAGCGGATTGCGCACGAACTCAAGGTTGGACAAGCTTCCAGCGAGTCTATCTTGGGCGCAGATAGACTGGCACATCACTTTTTCAGCTGCTTTTCCCATCCCACCGGCTGCACCCATGCCATTTCAACTTGATCCTTGAAGCTGGGATTGGGGTGAGGTTTGCTGGAAGTGATGACCGCCCTGACGTAGAGTTCGTCGCCAGTCAGTTTGTATTCCGCGCTGGTCCCTTCGACCGTGGCGAAGGTTTTGCCGACATCTGTAGAATACACAATCCGTTCGGGCCGGAAATCGTCGGGCGGAGCCGCCACCTTTTTAGTTGTGGTATCGAACTTCACCGGCGTTCCGACGAAGCGGGTGGTGTAGGTCACCCCTGGCTGGCCCTGAATCCTGACACTCAAAGTGCCGTCTTTGAAACGGACTTCCTCCAACGTCACGCCACTGGAGGCATAGAAATCGCCGGCGCGCATGGCGGCGATGAGGGCTTCTGGCTTGAGTTCAGTACTGCGCACCATCACCCAGCCTCGGCCCGGGGCGCTGTCCTCGCCGTGGTAGTGATGGGCGTCATCCGTGCCCACTCCATACAGCGGTGGGGCGTTGAACTGCGTCAGCCGGAGTGTGTTGGCCACATCCCAGATGGTCTCATGTCCAGGCCGTGTGGCATCCCCTTCATAGTTGATCATGGGATGCCCGTTATAGATCTCGAAGAAGTTCTCTTCCAGCACCGCTGCCAGATCTTCAGCCGTAAGTGCCCAGCGGAAGTTGGGGTGATTCACGTGGGCCAGTACCGGAGTGCCGGTGCGTTTGCCTTGATCATGGATGGCCTGCAGGCTCTTCCGCATCACGTCCTGGATGCTGCTCCCCTCGGGTGGGAGGATCGCCTCTTTTAGATTCACGGCATTGATGTGAATCGGGACGCGCTTCTTGATTTCGATGGGGAAGTTGGCGCTGAGTTCTTCCGCTTGTATCAGCAGGAAGTCGCCAGGCTTTTCAAAGAGGGGGCGGTATTCCTCCAGCTTCTTCAGGCGGATCTCTGTCTTGCCCTCCATCTGCCGTGTCTCCACCCATGGGGCGGGGAAGCGTGTCCGGTACTTTTCCAGAGCGGGAGTTCCAGGAGCGGTTTGCCGTTTCTTCACCAGTTCCTCACCCACCCAGACCTCTTTGGCCTGAAGCACGTTGTGATCGGATATGGCCAGGAAGTTGTAGCCACGACTCCGGTACCAGTCTGTGATCATCTCTGGGAAGTCATTGCCATCACTCCAGAGGCTGTGGGTGTGGGTGTTTCCCTTGAACCACTTCTTGGGCGAGCCCCCGGCTTCCTCAGCCAATAGAGAAGTGCCGGACAGGTGCGATGCCCCGACGATGGCGGTCAGTGCACACATGACGGAGGAAACGGACAGCAGTTTCATGCCCGTTTCATACAGGACAACGGTGCTGCATCCTACAGAAGATTTGTTTCTGACAGGTGGCTCGGCCTGACGGGCGGGTCTTGCGCGAAAAAGGCCTGCGACGGTGGTCCGTCGCAGGCCTGGGTTCTTTTTACTCTCTCACCAACAAGCGAGAAGGGGGCAGGTAGGGCTTACTCGACGGTGATGACTCGAGGTTTGTCGGCCTCTTTCACTGGCAGGGTCAGGGTCAGGATGCCGTCTTCAAGTTTTGCGGTCAGGGCAGACTCATCGACGCGGGCGTTCACCTTGAGTCGAAGGTCATACCCAGAATCGTTGAGTTCACGGTAGAGGGATTTCCAGGAGTCCTGGGCCACGCTCTTTCGTGTGGCCTTCACGGTCAGGAGGCCTTGATCAAGATTGACCTGGAGGCCGTCTTTGGCCACTCCGGGAAGCTCCACCTGGACTTGGTAGGCGTCCTTGGAAGCGTTGACGGAATAGCGGGGCTTCGAAAAGGTTTCCTGGCTGGAAGCGGTTGTGGCTGGAGTGCAGGTAGCAGTCATATTCTTTCGTTTTTAGTAAGGGTTGATTCGGTTTTGGGGGTTCTAAAGAATGGAAAGGCAGAGTGGGTTTCGCCGATGTCGGGACACCTGTTGCCAGATGTCCCGGCGGTGATGGCGATCCGTTAGGAAATCTCGATGTTGCGGGGTTTGCGCTCTTCCGCTTTGGGCAGGGTGACCGTCAGCAGTCCGTCCTCGACTTTGGCGGAGATGGACTCGGACTTCACGCTGTCCGGCACGGAGACGGAGCGGGTGGAGGTAAAGCTGGACTCGGTCTCGCCGTTCTTCTGCTTGCGCTGAACGGTGACCGTGAGCAGGCGTTCGTTGAGCTCCACCTTCACATCTTCCTTCTTCACGCCCGGCACTTCAAAGGTGGCAAAGTAGTTGTCTTTGTCCTCATGAATGTCGGTGGCGAGGCGGCCAGACACAGCGCCGAAGGTCGGCTCCCAGTCGAAAAGTCGGGAGAGGGAAGGAAAGCCTGCAAAGGGGATCTGATTGTAGCGAGTAAGTTTCATGGAATTCGAGTTTTGTTGGAGTTCGGTGTCGTTGCCTTGATGAGGCGTTTGTACACTCCCTTTAGATGCAGCTGCCATGCCATGTCCGATTGACATGGTGTAACTACCTCAATGCCAACGCATATGACTTTTTGCCATCCATTGAAAGCGGCTTATAAGAGTGTCAAAATGGCATTTTTGTATACATTCTGGCCACTCAGTTTAGAGCCATAATGGCTCTAAAATGAATCACTTTGTAAAAGCTTTCAGCCTTGGCATGAGGGCTGCGTTGCCAAAAATGAAAATGGCATTTGCAAAAACCATAATTACCATTACAATAAAGGTGCACACCTTTCGGGTTACTCGCCATGAAACACCTGCTCAAAATTGCCATCGTTGTGATTGCCGCGCGGTTGCTGGTTCATACCCCCAAGGGCACCAGTGAGGCGCTCGATAACCTAAGCAGCATTACCCTGCGCGACGTGGCTGTGCAGGTGGACAACATCTTCATCCGTGTTCAGGAAGCCTTTCGGGCTTGGCTCTCCTGAAGAGACCCGGCCAGCTGGAGCTGCCTGAGAGGTATCTACCCCTCAACGACGAAGAGTCGTCCCGCTTTGCGCCGTAGATGGCGATTGCCGGGTAGATTGATTTTTGCGATGCGAGTGGACTGGATCAGTTGCAAGGCCGCCTCGGTCAGTTCGCCTCCCACATCGGGCACTTGAAGAATGTCTCGCAGCCAGTGGCGGAGTACGCGACGTTGGAGTGCCGGATGGGCGGACTTGAATGTCCCGCTGAGCGACAGGCTGCCGTCTTCCTGAACGAGGCTCTTTTGACTCAAGAGGTCCTGGGTCAAGGTGTCCAGCAGGTCGTTGTCTTCCGCCGCCAGGCTTGCGAAGCGTTGCACAGTGGGGGTGATCTCTCTTTGCAGTGTCTCGCGGAGAAACGGGACCACTTGATGCCGAAGCCTGTTCCTGGTGGGCTCCAGGCTTGCGTTGGTGGAGTCGTCACGATAGTCCAGCCCGTGGGCAGTCACATAGGCATCGATCTCCGGACGAGTTGCCTGAAGGAAGGGGCGGACGAGGTGCAAGCCTCCCTCTGCTTCGCACCTTGGCTGCATGCCGCGGATCCCTTTCAGTCCGCTGCCGCGCAGCAAGTGGTGCAGGATGGTTTCCACATCGTCATCGGCATGGTGGGCCAGAAAGGCATTTCCACAGTTGTGGATGGCGGCCACTTGATGGAAGAAATCCCGGCGCGCCTGCCTTGCGGCCGTTTCGATGGAGATCCTGGCCTTTTTCGCCATCGCTGGCACACTCAGATGGACTCCTTCAAAGCGCAGTCCGAGGTGCGAGGCCAACTTCTTTACGAAGGCGGCATCGCCATCTGACTCCTCACTCCGGATGCCGTGATTCACATGGCACACCACGAGATGCTCGTAGCCGATGGAATGGAGAAAGTGCAGCAAGGCCACGGAGTCCCGCCCTCCTGAAACTCCCACAAGCTGTGGGCGGTCAAACGCCAGGGAGGGATGCAAAGACTGGAGCGCTTTCAGGGCGGTCCAGCCCTTGCGCTCCAGTTTCAAAGTCAGCTTTGCCGGGCTCTTACGCGATCTTGTCGGTGCCGAAGTAGCGCTGGAGAGGGGCGGGGATGGCAATGCTTCCATCCGCTTGCTGGTACGTTTCGACGAGGGCGACGAAGAGCCGCGCGAGCGCGGTGCCGGACCCGTTGAGCGTGTGGCAGAAGCGGTTTTTGCCATTTTCATCTTTGTAACGCAGGTTCATGCGCCGCGCCTGGAATTCGCCGAAATTGCTGCAGCTGGAGACCTCAAGATAGCCGCCCTGTCCAGGTGCCCAGACTTCGATGTCGTAAGTCTTGGCCGAGCCAAAGCCGACATCGCCCGTGCAGAGCTCGATGATCCGGTAGTGCAGGCCCAGGGTCTGGAGCACCACTTCCGCATTCGCGGTGAGCTTTTCCAGCTCCTCCATCGAGGTTTCTGGCGTGGTGATTTTCACGAGCTCCACCTTGTCGAACTGGTGCATACGGATCAGGCCGCGGGTACCCAAGCCCGCGCTGCCGGCCTCCCGGCGGAAGCAAGGGGTGTAAGCCGCATAGCGGATGGGCAGAGATTCCAGCTTCACGATTTCCTCGCGATGCAGATTCGTCACCGGTACTTCGGCCGTCGGCACGAGATAGAGATCATCTTCCTGGCAGTGGTAAACTTGATCGGCAAATTTCGGAAGCTGGGTCGTGCCCACCAACGCCTCCGCCTTCACGACGAAAGGCGTGTTCACCTCGGTGTAGCCGTGCTGCGTGGTGTGCAGGTCCAGCAGGAAATTGATGAGGGCCCGCTCAAGGCGTGCCCCGTAGCCGCGGTATACCACGAAGGCGCTGCCGGAAATTTTGGCACCGGCTTCGAAGTCGAGCATGCCGTGTTGCGCGCCCAGGGCCACGTGATCCTTGGGCTGGAAGTCATAGGATGGCTTCTCGCCCCAGACTTTGACTTCGGGGTTCTGATCTGCCGATTCGCCCACGGGGCAGGCATCATGCGGCAGGTTGGGGATGCCGAGCATGATCTCACGCTGTTTGGCGTCCAGCGCATCGGCGTCGCGGCCGATCTGGTCGATCCGTTCACCAATGCCCCGCACCTCCGCCTCGATGGCGCTCGTGTCTTCACCCTTCTTTTTGGCGATGCCGATCTCCTTGCTGATGCGGTTGCGATCACCCTGCAGCTTCTGCCGCTCGGTCTCCGCCTGACGGCGCTGCTCATCCAGGGAGGTCACCTCGTCCACCATCACGGAAAGGCCTGCACCGCGGGTGGCGAGGCGTTCTTTGACGTAGTCGGGTTTCTCACGGAAGAGGCGGATGTCGAGCATAGGGTCGGCAGCCTAGCGCGAATCTGAAAATTGTCGAGTCGTACGCCATCCGTAGTGCCCGGTGCGTGCCGAGTCTGACCTGGGAAAGAAGTAGCTGGCGCGGCAGGCCATTCTGCGCTTGGTTGGTCCCTCGCGGCTGCCACTGCCGTCGCGCCGTTCCCCGTGAAACTTCATCGTCATCTCATCGAGCAAATCATTGCCACTCTCGCCGAAATTTTCGCGAGAGGTACGCACGCAGACAAGGCCATTGAACGCATGATGAAGGCGCATCCCAAATGGGGAGCGCGCGACCGTCGCTTTTTTTTTTATTTTGCCTATGACCTCGTCCGCTGGTGGCGTTGGTATTGGTACCTCTCGGGCCAGGCTGATGCAGACCATTGCAAAGTCGAGATGATGAATGACGCCAAGGTCTGGCGCGTCTGGGCGGCGTACTGGATGCAGCAGGGCAACGAGTTGCCTCCTTTCGCAGAATGTCGCGGTCCGTGGAATGAAGGCGTGGAGCAGCGCGCCCAGGCTCATGTCCTTCCCGCCATCCGGCTTTCCATCCCCGACTGGCTTCAGGAGCGGGGCAGTCGTGAATTTGGGAAAGAGTGGCCGGAGCTCATGAAAGCCCTCAACAAGCCTGCCGATGTCTTTTTGCGGGCCAACACCTTGCGCATCACCCCAGTGGAGCTTCAGGCAAAACTGGAAGGCGAGGGGATCGAGTCTCACCGTGTCAAAGGGTTGCCCGATGCCCTGCGACTGAGCGTGCGAAAGAATGTCTTCACCACCCAGGCCTTTAAAGAAGGGCTGTTCGAGGTCCAGGACGCCGCGTCCCAGCAGGTCGCTCCCTTCCTTCAGGTGGCCCCTGGTCAGCGCGTGGTGGACTCCTGCGCCGGTGCTGGCGGAAAGACTCTGCATCTCGCCGCGCTCATGCAGAACAAGGGCGCCTTGGTCGCCATGGATGTGCACCAGTGGAAGCTCGATGAGATGCGCCGCCGTGCGCGTCGCAATGGGGTGAGCAATGTCGAGCCCCGTCTGATCGAAGATGCCAAGGCCATCAAACGTCTGGCCAGCAAAGCGGACCGTGTACTGCTAGATGTTCCCTGTAGTGGCTTGGGTGTCATCCGCCGCAATCCGGATGCCAAATGGAAGCTCACTGAAGCTGAGCTCGACCGACTTCAGACGCTCCAGCAGGAAATCCTGGTGAGTCATTCCCGGATGGTCAAACCCGGCGGCAAACTGGTCTACGCCACCTGCAGCCTTTTCCCCAGCGAGAACGAGCGCCAGGTCCAGGCCTTCCTCGCCACTCACGGTGAGCATTGGAAGCTTGAGGAAGAGTTGCACCTCCGCCCCGACCGCGAAGGCTTCGACGGATTCTACGCTGCTAGATTGGTGAAGCTCGCTGAAGAGCCAGCGCCTGCTCCTGCTCCTGCTCCTGCTCCCGATCCAGTGCCAGCACCACCTGCCGCCGAATAGTCCTACGCGTCCCCGTTTGGCGGCTACGGCAAAACCTTCACCACCGTCTGCATCACCGGAGCATCAGGCTCACCGCGATAAACCAAGGTCGATTGCCCCGCCTTTTTGGCAATGATCCAGGCCTCGGCACCTGTCGAGGCCTTCAAATCCACATCCACCACTTCCGGGTTCGATGAACTGAACATCACCATCACCGGAGTCGCCTCGTTCATCTGAATCCCGTTGAACGGCTGCTCCGAAAGGACCTTCCGCCGCTCGCCCACTTTCATCGTCACCTGTGCCACCGTGGAGAGCTCTCGCTGTGACCGCGGCAGATAGTATTTGTAGGAGCAGGAGGCCCCTGTGAGCACAAGGGCGACAGCGAGTGCTGTAAGAATAGATCGTGAAGAGGCTTTCATAGCAGGAGTGGGAGACGAATAGCTTCGCGCCTCTTGCTCTGACAGGCCGGAAACGCAAAAGATCATTTTCGTTTTCGGGTTGTTCTGTGTCTTCAGTTCTGGGTGCCTTGTTGAGCAGGAGCGGTGGGCACAAATTAGTGCTTTCGTGGTCGTCAATACTGCCACTATTGTTTGATCATGAGGTTTCACCGGCGTGTCCAAAAAGCAGCCATAATAGTGCTATGGATTTCGCTGGTTCCGTGGGTGGCAGCAATCGTGTGCGGGATCATTCAGTTGCACACCTGGAACAAGCCTAGAGTGTCAGCCATGGTGGTGGGTTATGAACGCGATGCCCAGGTGCATTCTAAGGGCGGAAGGGCGCTGTTTCGACTGGATGACGACTTGGCAAAGACTGTAACCTCCACCCAGGTCAGTTCCGCTGGAACCTACAAAGTGGGGGACCGGGTGACAGTCATCTTGGAGGACGGGGGGCGGTTGGGGACGCCGGTTGAGAAGCCCGTGCCTTTCTTCATTTTCACCTGGGTTGCTCTGACAGCTGCCTTGGGCAACACTGGCACTGGCTTGATACTGCTGCTCCTTTCCAAAGTCTTGGAGCGTGTGGGCCGGGATTGATCTGCTGGCCTCAAGGTCCGTCTACGTGCTGTAAGACCGTTCATGCGGGAGCGATGCAACTGTTGAGATCGCGTAGCGCAAAATGCCGTCGAGGCAGGATCATCGATTCGTCCCACCTTCCAACAGCCATTCACGTATCATCCAACAGGAGCCGCTGCCATTGGCGAAAGTCGACTGGGGACTATTTGCTGTCGGGTGGGGCCGCAGGCTGTGGATGTCAGTGGTATGTCGACCTTCTGCACGTTTTCCCCCGTTGTGCTGGCGCGTAACGTTGTCGGAGAGACCTTCAATTGCAACGGCTGATATTGAGTGCTGAGTTCCAAGCCAAACTGGGTATCTGAGAGGGTAACGGTGATCGGCTGGTAACAATCGTAAAAGACGGGCAGGTAGAGCGCTGGCGCACGCGAAGGAAGAAGCCCGAACAAAAACAGGATCGTGACAAAAATCTGTCCAGGGACGATGCAGAGTGGAGAACGGTTGGTGTTCATGAATCTCCTGAAGGAAGGCGGAATCAGAATGGAGAAAAAACGTCGGGCTCACAATCCCCAATGCCTCCGTGCCCGGGCAGTTGCACCACGCGCTTCCTTTGCGGGCAGTCGTCCCTGAAATCAGCTCCTGTCTGAAGTCTTTCGTCTCCCCGTCTTCTGCCTGGCCGAAGGCTACTCGTATTCCCACTTCAGCGCCCAGGGATCGCGCATGTTTTCCTGAAACTGCTTCAGCCTCGCCTTGTACTCCTCCAGCACTTTGGCAAAGGCCGGGTCCCCGGCCAGGTTTTTGCTTTCATCTGCATCATACTGCATGTCATACAGTTCGAAGGCAGGGCGGTGGATGTACTGGTCCACTGTCTTCA
>JBGGMQ010000544.1:0-4218 GCA_041287975.1 Verrucomicrobium sp.
TGGGCCTCGTCATGCTGGCCAGCACGAGCTACTTTATTGATGAGACCGGGGGAGAGGCCTACTTCACGCTGCGCAGTCAGATCATCCGTCTGGTGATCGGGGTGTTCGCCGCGGCGGTCATGGCCTTTGTGGGCTACCCCAAGCTGTACAAGTTTCGGTGGAAAATCTTCGGCGTCACCCTCGTGGCCTTGGCGCTGTGCTATGTGCCCCTCTTTGCCGATGAGGTGAACGGAGCCGCCCGCTGGATCAGCCTCAAGCAATTGGGGATCAAAGGGCCAAACCTGCAGCCCTCAGAGCTGGCCAAGCTGGCAGTGGCGATCTTGCTCGCCGGGTGGTTTACCCGGTACGAGCCCCTCACGAAGGATTTCAAGCAGGGCTTCCTCATGCCCGGCCTCATGGTCTTTGTGACCGTGGCTTTGATCGCTGGTGAGGTGGACCTGGGCAGCGCGGCACTCGTCGGGGCCCTTGGCGGCGGCATGATGTTTGTTGCAGGCACCCGGCTCCTGTACCTCCTGCCGGTGCTGGGTGCGGGTCTCGGCGGCCTGGCCTGGGTGGTAAAGTTCATGCCCAACCGTGTGGAACGTATTTTCGCCTTCATGGACCTGGAGAAGTACAGGGAAGGTCTCGGCATGCAGCAGTGGCGGGCGCTCATCGCCTTTGGCTCTGGCGGGGTCGATGGCGTGGGCCTCGGCAATGGCCGGCAGAAGATGCTCTACCTCCCAGAGGCGCACACGGACTTCATTTTCCCCATGGTCGGGGAGGAGTTGGGACTCTACGGCACCCTTTTTGTGGTGATTACCTTTACCCTGCTCATCGCCGCGGGCATGAGCATCGCGCACCGGGCTCCGGACCGCTTCAGCCGCCTCCTGGCTTTTGGCATCACCCTCACCATCGCGGTGGAGGCCCTTTTGAACATGGGCGTCACGACCGCTTTGCTCCCCAACAAGGGCTTGCCCCTCCCGTTTGTGAGCTACGGCGGCTCCAGCCTCGTCTTCCGTATGGTCGGCATCGGCATCCTTATCAACATCTACCGTCAAACGCCCTACGGCAGGAAGAAGGACTTGCTGGAAATCCGCCGTCGTCGTATGACTGCGGTCTCCCATGGCTCGCTATAAGAAAAACCGTTCAAAACCGAAAAACCCACCCCAAAAGGGCGTGACGAAGGGCGCTAGCGTGGCGAAGCCTCAAACAAAATCCCGGACGACCACCCCCACAGCGTCCAAGTCCCAGTGGAAGAGCCGCCATGTCATCATTGCGTGCGGCGGCACTGGTGGACACCTGTTTCCCGGCATCGCCGTCGGGGAGGTCCTGCAGTCTCGCGGGCATGATGTCATCCTTTTGATCAGTGAGAAGAAGATCGACTCCCTGGCCGCCAGCGGGCACGCCGGGCTCCGGTTTGAGAAGATGCCCTTCCTCGCCATGCCCAAGCCGTGGTCCCTGCAGATGCCCAAGTTCCTCATGGCCGTCCTGCGCGGGCTCAAGCACTGCAAGGCCATGATCAGGGAGAATGACACCCAGGTCGTGCTCGGCATGGGCGGTTTCACTTCCTTCGCCCCCGTCCTTGCGGGGCGACGCAGCAAGATCAAGACCCTCATCCACGACTCCAACGCCATCCCCGGGAAGGCAAACAAGCTGACCTCTCGTTTCTGCGATACGGTGCTGCTCGGGTTTGACGAATGCGTGCAGTATTTCCCCAAGGACAAGGACACCCGCGTAGTCGGTACTCCCGTCCGTAGTGCTCTCCGCAAAGCAGCTGAGGAGAACAAGGACGACCCGTATGCCTTCTTTAACCTGGATCCGAATCGCAAGACGGTCGTGGTCATCGGCGGCAGCCAGGGCGCTCGCGGCGTGAACAATGCTGTGATCCACAGCCTGGAGAACCTGGGCAATCTCGGGGTACAGATGCTCCACATCACCGGCCCTGGCGACTACCAGGAAGTCTGTGACTCGTACGACGGCAAGGAGATCAAGCTCCACTCCCACATCGCTGCCTTCTGCCACCGCATGGAGCTCGCGTACCAGATCGCGGATATCGCCATCGCCCGCAGCGGTGCTTCCACCCTGGCCGAGCTCGCCTTCTTCGGCGTGCCCAGCCTTCTGGTGCCGTATCCCTACGCCGCAGACGATCACCAGACGAAGAACGCCCTCATCTTCGACAAGGCCGGAGCTGGCATCATGATCTCTGAGATGGACCTCTCACCCGAGAAGCTCACCGCGACCGTGCAGGAAGTCCTCACCCAGGAGCCCAAAGCCGCCGCCATGAAAAAGGCCGCCCTCAAGATCGCCCACGCGGATGCCGCTGAGGCGATAGCGAACATTGTCGAGGAAATGGCACTGGCGCGGTAAGGTTCAGTGAAACAGGCATCCTGCCTGTGCGTGTCACCGGCGTCCCGCCGGTCGTTGGATGGGCGTCAGTGGTCAGTGCGTCAGTGCGTCAGTGCGTCAGTGGGCAGCGGTCAAGGTGTTGGAAGCGGTCCGTCGTTCCATCCTCAAATGGCTTCCAAAGTCGCTGCGACAGGACAGCGTAGCAGAAGCGTCTCGCTTCTAAGTCCTCAGGCCTGTTGACGACCCCTCTACGCTGCAGGCCTTCGCATGCCATTTCCCGCAGCCACCAAGGACCGAGACAGCCCAATCCCACTGCTGACGCCACAAGCGACCCACCCAATGTGGCAGAAGCGTCTCGCTTCTAGGTCCTCATGTCTGTTGACCCCCTCAGCGCCCAGCACCTCGCCCGCCATTCCCCGCAGCGACCAAGGATCGAAACGTTCCGCCACTTCCAGCTTCGGCCGTCATCCCGCCGGCCGAAGCTGGAATTGGCACCGTCAGGCGACATTTGGCTGACCTCGATCCCGGAGGGATCACGGAAATTAGCCGGTGGTGCCAACCACCGGAATCCTTGGCAACCTGTGCGTCTGCGTCCCGGAGGGGCGCTGGAAATCTCCCTCCAACACCTTCCAGACCCACACCTCCTCCTCTCGCGACTTCCAACGAAGCTTCAAAGGGAATGGCAACTTTTTTGGGCAAGTTTGTCCCGGCAGCACCCGCCCGTTCGTTATTGCAGGGAAGAGGGGAATCCTCCCTGCGTCCCACCCCTACCAGCCTCAGTTCCCTCCATTATTCCATCACTCCACCGTTCCACTCCCACACCCCACCGACCATGACTACTCCATCTCCCACTGCTCAAAAAGGCGTCGCCTACGCTCCGCTCATCGTCCGCCTCATCTACGGCCTCGGCTTTACTGTCTTTGGGCTCAACGGGTTCCTCAATTTCATCCCCCGTCCGGATGCCCCCATGCCTGAGAAAGCGGTGGCCTTGTTCACTGGCTTCATGGCTTCGGGTTACATGATGCAACTCATCGCTGGCACCCAGCTCGTTTCCGGGATCCTCCTCCTGGTCAACCGCTTCGTCCCCCTGGCCCTCGCTTTCCTGGCCCCGGTGATCGTCAACATCGTCGCCTTCCACCTCTTCGTCGTCCCGGATGGTACTGTGATCGCCCTGGTGTTTGCCGCCATGGAAGTCTTCCTCGCCTGGTCCTACCGCAGCGCCTTCTGCCCCATGCTCGCTGCCGTCGTCCGCCCAGGCTGACCGCAACGACCTCGCTCCTCCGATTACGCTTTAGTCCCCCAAGACCTGTAGCCGCCCCGCGCGGTCACAGGTCTTTTTATGTCCGGATGGCTCGCTCCCCGACACAGCCGGTCATGTCTAGCGTCTTGTGTCTTCCAGTCTGGAGTCTCCCGCGAAGCCGACCGTAGTTCGACTGTCCCAGTCGTTCAGTCAAATGGCCTCTGGCCTCGTCAAACACCCCGACCTGTGGCCGGCCCCGCACCACAGGTTGTTTTATTCAGCTCATGTCTGGAGTCTGGAGTCTCCCGCGAAGCGGGCAGGGGATCAAAGGCGAAGAAACCTCTTCAACCCTCAGCACTTCCGCTCAAGCAAAAGGAGTGTTGGGCTTTAGTCTGACATCGCGCCAGCCATGGCTTTCGAAGCCCGGCAAAAGCCCCGCATTATCTTGGAGCTTCCTGAGGCACGGATCTGTTACCGGGATAAGCGCCCGTTGAGCTTCTCCCGCGAAGCGTGCCCCTCTTTTTTCTTGCAAACCCCTCCGCCCGATGTAAACCCTTTCCTCCCGGCGATTAAACCCGCAGGACAAACCAAAAACGGAAGGGTGGCTGAGCCCGGTTTAAGGCATACGACTCGAAATCGTACGTAGCCAAAAG
>JBGGMQ010000545.1:0-4523 GCA_041287975.1 Verrucomicrobium sp.
CTGAAGCGGCTGGAAGACCGGCTCCAGCGGCACCTGGCCGAGATCGCGACTCTGCCGGATCACCGCGCGCTGCTCAAGTGGAGCTTCAGCCCGGAAGTCACCGGCCACTCAGTGCGCTTGCGACTTGAGCTGCGCCGTCACTCCTATGAGGCCTTGTTCTTCGTAGCGGTGTTTGATTCCGGCGACCGCCGGCTCGCCGTCCTGCCACGCGGGGAGGGTCTCACCTTCCTGTGGCCGGTGGGCGCACGACTGGAGGATACGCTGCAAAGTGTTTTGACCGAACACTTCCGGAAGCTGGAGAAAGAGTCCGAGGCGGTGGTGGATCTTGAACCCTGGAGTTCCGGGAGCCAACCACACGTGTCTCACGTGAACGTGGTGGTGCCAGGCAATCAGCGGCTGGCCGTGGAGAAGACCCGGCATGTGGCCCTGGGGCAGGAAGACCCCATGGACGGGCAGAAGGAGCTCTACCGCGTAGGGCGCAGTCTGGACCGCCAGTATCCCCAGGAGCTGCAGCGGGCAATGCTGCGGGAGGCTGAGGTCACTGAACTCACGGGTTGGTTCAGCCGCAAGACCGCGCATGTGCCCATGGTGGTGCTGGTGGGACCACCCAAGGTGGGCAAGACTACCCTCATCCATGAGTGCGTGCACCGCCTCATCGAGTCCCCAAAAATGTCCCGCCGTGGGCAGTTCTGGCACGTTTCGCCGCAGCGCGTCATCAGCGGCATGTCCCATCTCGGCCAGTGGGAGGAGCGCTGGACGGTCATGCTCGCGGAGTTGCGCAAGCGGCGGCATGTGCTGGTGCTGGATGACCTGCCCGGTCTTTTTGAGGCGGGCAAGAGCTCTGGCAGCGAGCTCACACTGGGGCATGTGCTGAAGGCCAGGCAGGAGCATGAGCCGGTGGCCGTGCTGGCGGAGGCCACGCCGGAAGTCTGGGCGCGCCTGCGCGAGATGGACCGTGCTTTTGCCAGCATGTTTCACGTCATGCACGTGCGGGAGACGGATGATGAAACAACACTTCGCATCCTGGTGCGTACCCTGCAGGCCATGCCGCCGGGATCGAGGACGCGGTTCACACTGGATGTCGTGCCACTGGTCATGCAGTTGCAGCAGCGCTTCGCCAGGGCGCGGGCCTTCCCCGGCAAGGCGGTGGAGATGGTGCAGGCGCTGGCACAGGGGCTCAAGTCTGCCGGTGAAAGGGTTGTGAACGGCCCGGCCGTGCTGGAGTGGTTTGCGGGACGTCACGGCATCCGGAAGAAGATGCTGGATGCCACGGAGTCACTGTCCGCCGGCCGGCTGCGCGGTGCTTTCGCGCAGCGAATCGTCGGTCAGGAGCAGGCGGTGGCCGCCATGGTGGATACCGTCCTCATGGCCAGGGCGGAGCTGCATGACACCCGTCGCCCCATGGGGACACTGTTATTCCTCGGCCCCACCGGCACGGGCAAGACGGAGTGCGCCCGCGCGCTGGCAGACTTCGTCTTCGGCAGTGAGGAGAAGATGCTCCGCTTCGACCTGAACGAGTACTCGTCCGCAGACGCCGCCCTCCGGCTCATTGGCGGACCGGGTCGCAGCGGACTGCTCACCTCCCGGGTACGCCGGCAGCCGTTCAGTCTTCTCCTGCTTGACGAGGTGGAGAAGGCGCATCCGGACGTGCTGGATCTGCTCCTTCAGGTGCTGGGGGAGGGGCGCCTGACGGATGCCCAGGGGCAGACAGCGGACTTCTGCAACTGCCTCATCATCCTTACCTCGAACCTCGGGGCAGGTGTCAGCAGCAGGAGCGTGGGGTTCGGTGCGGCGGCGGAGGTGACCGGTGGGGAGCACTACATTGAGGCGGCCCGTCGGCACTTCCGGCCCGAGTTCTTCAACCGGCTGGACCGCATCGTCCCCTTCCACGCGCTGCGAAAAGGGGACATTGTGTCTTTGGCCAGAGCCATGGCGGAGAAGACGCTCAAGCGGCAGGGCCTGCAGGACCGTCATGTGGACGTGCGGCTGGAGGATGATGTCGTGCATGCATTGGCGGATCGCGGATTCGATCTGGCCTTTGGTGCAAGGGCCCTGCGCCGTGCTGTGGAAACCCATCTGGTGGAGCCGCTGGCGGTGAAGCTGCTGCAGATGCCTGGCGGTCGCGCCGCTCAGGTGAATGTGGGGGTTGACGCCGATGGGAAACTGCAATTCCAAATTCACACGGTGAGGCAGGTGGAGGTGAGGTCTGTTTTCCCGGTCGAGGTGTCTGACGAGGTGCTGTGGGACGACATCACCCGGGCTCAGCAGGTGTTGGATGCGGCAAGTGTGAAACTGGAATCCTGGGAGTTCGAGGAATCCGAAGCCGGAGTGGGGCCTGTGAAAAGCTGGTATTACCATCTGCGGGATGAGATCAGTCATCTGCGCTTTGGGCTGGATCGCTGTGAGGACTTTCTGGAAGGGGAGGACAAGGCGAGAAAGCGC
Organism: Verrucomicrobium sp.; assembly: GCA_041287975.1. GTDB lineage: Bacteria > Verrucomicrobiota > Verrucomicrobiia > Verrucomicrobiales > Verrucomicrobiaceae > Verrucomicrobium. Next base: position 2,443 of record JBGGMQ010000545.1, read on the forward strand.
GCCCTGGCGGCCCGCTCCAGCAATCCGCATCCACCCCGGCGCAAAGATGTGATGCATGTCCTGCCAGAGGAGGTGCTCGTCACCCTGCTGGATGATCTGATGGCCGAACGCCTGGCAACGTACGCGATTGAGGAGGCGCTGGGCAAGGCCCGCCCGATGGATGAAATCCGCGGTCGGATTCTGCGTCTGCTCTGGCGGGCCCGCTATGTGTACAGCGTGTGTGAGCCCGACTTTGTCGAACCGCAGGAATGGATGCTGAGTGTGAGTTCAGCAGGCGACCGGTTGAGGTTCGTGCACTTGGCCCTTTGGGCCGAACACACGTTTGGACAGTGCCATGTCGCAGATCCCAATGTGGATGTGTCCGAGGTGACAGCGCACGGTGCAGCGGAATTGATCAAGTCTCAAATGGGAACGGTGGCAGTCCTGTCTTCTCGGGGCTTGACTGCTGGGGTCACCCATGTGTCCTCATGGGAGGGTCCTGTTCCGCAAGCTGACCCGTCCGTCATGGTGAAACTGGTGTACAACCAAACGATGGTGGATCTGCGCACCGGGCTCGTTGTTGATACCCTCAAGGCTCTGCACGGCGAATTGGACTTCGCCTGCGCCTACGGCCTGCCGATTGAAGAAGTGGAAACCCCGGAAGCCTCCTGATCCATCCCCATGTCAAAATCCCAACGTCATCCCGTAGTGCTGTGGCAGACAGGCGAGCGCGCCTGGAGCGGCCGGCTTCTCAATGACTCGGCCACCGACGGCACGGCCAGCGGGGTCTCGTCCACGGAGGTGGTGCGGCATCTCAAGGAGTACCTCACTGCGGTGGACCGGGACGGGATGTTGTGGCTGATATCGCCGGATTTCCTTGAACCCACGCTGCGCACGGTCAAGGTCGCGGCAGTACCGGAGTACGAGTTCCTCGTGGCTGGGGATGAGCGGCGGAAGCGCACGCTGCCCTGTGAGGAGCCCGTGCAGCTGCGCCTGCCCTGTGTGGTGGGCCGACGGGAGAGCGGCCTGATCTGCGCGCTGCTGCCCACGCTGGACGTGCAGTTCGAGCTGGCCGGGGGAGATCGGATCGAGGAAATGGCGCTTCACTACGCCAGGCAGGCGCTGAAGGGGCAGAACCCCGCCGCTCTGCTGCGCTACCTGCCCCCCATGGACTGCCGGCTGGAGGAGATTGTGTACTCCCCGTGGCAGAAGAAAGACAGCGTCCGCGTGGAGCCTCCCGAGCACCTCGGCAAGGTGGCGGAGCACGTAGGCTCTCCCGCGATCCGCCGCCATGTGCGCACCTGGGAGCGGGAGGCCGATGTCGCCCGCGTGCAGGCAAGGCTGGATCTGAGCAAGGGCAGCACCCTGCTGGTGGGTGGCCCGGGCAGCGGCAAGACCGCCGTGCTGGTGGATGCCGCGCGGAAGGTGGAGCGCGAGCTCGGACTGGGCCCGGCGGAACCCCGCTCCCAGCGCTTCTGGATCTCCAGCGGAGCCCGCCTCATCGCCGGGCAGCGCTGGCTGGGCCAGTGGCAGGAGCAGCTGGAGAAGGTGATCGCAGAGCTGCGCAGTCTGGATGGCGTGCTCTGTCTGGAGAGTCTCCAGGAGATGCTGCGTCTCGGCGGCTCCAGCCCGGGCAGCAGCTTGGCGGCTTTCCTCGTACCCTATCTGCAAACAGGCGAGCTGCGCGTGGTGGTGGAGGCCACCCCGGAGGAGGTGGAATCTTGCGAGCGCGAGCTGCCCGCCTTTCTGGATGCCCTGGGCGTGGTGCGTCTGGAACCCTTGGACGAAGCGCAGCAGGCCCGCATTCTGGACCAGGCCGCCCGCTCGTTCTCTGACCAGACACAGCTCGACTTTACGGCCGATGCCGCCCGCGAGGCCGGACGCCTGTGTCGCCGCTTCCAGCCCTATGCCGGGTTTCCTGGAACCCCACTCGGGTTCATGCACGAGGCCCTGAACCGGGCCCGCGAGGCCAGGGCATCCGCTGTGGATCTCACCAGCATGCGCCAGCTCATTGCCACCACCACCGGCCTGCCAGACTGGTTGCTGGATGAGAAGGCATCTCTGGATGCGGCATCGCTGGCGCAGTGGTTCCACGAGCGTGT
>JBGGMQ010000546.1:0-3581 GCA_041287975.1 Verrucomicrobium sp.
GCTATGCCAGCATGGGTGGCGTGGGCTCCGCCCGTGCCCTGGCCTCTTTCTACAGCATGCTCGCCCAAGGAGGCATCTGGCAAGGATGCCGCCTTTTAAGGGAAGCAGTTGTCGACAGTCTTTCCGAAACGATCTCCCAGCAGGAAGACGGCGTGCTCTGCACTCTGATGGCCTTTGGCCCAGGCGTGATGCGCGACCCTCTCAACGCAGACGGCTCCAAAGCAAGACAGCTTTTCGGCAGCGGCCTCAAAGCCTTCGGCCACCCTGGTGCCGGAGGGAGCCTTGCCTTTGGTGATCCAGGGCGTCGACTCTCCTTTGCTTACGTCATGAATCAGATGGAGCTAGGTGTCCTGCCCAACGCCAAGAGTCTGGATCTGGTGCAAGCGCTGGAATCGATCGTCTGATCGACAGGTTACAACGCAAAAACGCCGCAGCCTTTCGGTCTGCGGCGTTGAAAATGAATCAGTCAACAAAGGTTAGGAGAGAGGCTCGCACCAGGATTTATTCCCATTCGCCGCCGCCACCGCCAAAGCCGTCACGCTTGCCGCGATCCCAGCTGCCTTTGTCCTTGTCGCGGAAGCCACCGCCGCCACCACCTTTGTAGCCGCCACCACCACCGCCGCCCTTGTAGCCGCCGCCACCACCACCGCCGCCGCCTTTGTAGCCGCCGCCAGCACCGCCGCCGCTCTTGTAGCCGCCGCCTGCACCGCCAGCGCCGCCGCCTGCACCACCACCACCAGCAGGCCGGGGAGTATAGGGGCGCTCTTCACGTGGACGAGCTTCCACCACTTTGAGGGGACGGCCAGCCAGATCGACATTGTTCAGACCATTGATGCCGGCACGAGCCTCTTCATCATTTGGCATTTCTACGAACGCAAATCCGCGTGAGCGGCCGGTTTCCCGGTCAAGAATGATGCGCGCGTGGGAGACAAGACCGTAGCGCTCAAACGCTTCGCGCAGCTCATTATCGGTCATGCTGTAAGAAAGATTACTGACGTAGAGGTTCATCTGGTTTGTCTTTGACTTGAGCCGCCATGTTATTTGCACAAAGTGAATTCGATTCATGGCGAAAACCAGAATGCACTGCCACGCCGTGCCCAAAAAAAATGAAAACGGCGGACACCCATCGCTCTACATTGTGGAAAGTCAACAATTTTGCGACCCTCCACTTGCGCCGAATTTTAATTGGTTCTGGCTAATAAAGCAGCATCGCGATCTCGTTATCCGTGAGAGCGCTGGTGTCTTGCTGAGCGAGCAAAAGACTCAACTGGTCCATGCTCTCAAATTCTGATGCCACGGTGGCGGGTTCTGTGCTGGCACTGGCTTCCGAAGCTGGAAACGCTTCTTCTACAGCGGTAGGCGCTGCCACTGATGGCATGGACTCAACCTTGGTGATCGTGACTGTCGGGAGGCCGCCAGCAGGCTCCATCGAAGACTGCTGCGAAATGGACTGCGACCACACTGCGACTGCAAGCAGGGCTGCCACACCGGAGCCCGCCCACGCGGCCCGAGGCGTGCCCCCAGTAGCGAGCCAGTACCGCAGACGCTCCCAGACACTTTCCCGCTGCGGCTCCTGTCGAATGGCGCGCAAAACGTTCTGTGTAAAATTGGGACGCGGGTCTACTGGCTTGGCTTTGCCAAGCAGTTTAAAGACCGGATCGTTGGGCGAAAGAGGCTCCATGACAATCAGAAGTAACCCACGTGCGGGGGCAAAGTTGCGGTATTTTCTGCTCCCGTCAATGCTTCAGACGTGGGAGGCTCAGGGTGAAGCTTTTGTGCAGTTTCGGTCATTGGCGTGACTTATTGTCCAACCCTGTTGAAAGCAGAAAGTTGACCGTTCACTCCGCTCGATCCACATAGTGGCAGATGATTTCCCGCATTTTCCTCCTGCTCAGCCTCCTTGTGCTCGTCGCCTGCGAGTCGGGTGAGCCCAACAAAATCTCTCTGGACGATATGGAGGGGCCTGAAGGGGAGGCCATGGTGCGCCACCTGATCAAGACGCTCCCCCCGATCGATCCTGAGGTGCCCAAGGTCTACACCGTGGTGAAGGGAGCCCACCTCTACAGTACGAGCATGGCTTTCGTGAAGCGGCTCGATGACCTCAAGCTCACCTTTGTAAGCGGGGAAGTGCTCACGATGCGGGATCCAGACAAGAGCATCGTGGATCCCCGGAGCGGGCTCTCCCCCATCACGATTCAGCTTATGGAAATGAAATCCACGGGCACGGATCGTTGGGATGTGGTTGCCGGCTGGGGCTACAAGAAACTCTTTGAGAGAAACAAGTTCCGCCTGGAGAAGACAGCGCAGGGCTACCAGGCCAGCTGGCTGGAGCGGATCGAAGGCAACTACATCAAGCCTGACGAACCGGCACCTCCGCAGTGATGACGGCAGACTCGGTGAGCCTTCAAGGCTTTGGCAGGATTCCAGGAGTCCTGCGAGTCAGTGTCAGGGATCGTTTCCTGGAACTCCTTGGCGACGTCAATGGAGCGGGTCGGAGAGGTCTCCTGGAAGATTCTCAAGTTTGGGATCTGGCCTGTTCACCGGCTTTGACTGATCTGGTACAGCCCCATTTGCCGCAGCGGGCGCGACCAGTGCGGGCCATCTATTTCGACAAGTCACCCGATGCCAACTGGCTGGTGCCCTGGCACCAGGATCTGACTCTCGCCGTGCGGCAGAGAAAAGATGTGCCGGGTTTTGGCCCCTGGAGTGTCAAAGAGGGGGTGGTACATGTTCAGCCGCCCATCCCGCTCCTGGAAGAAATGCTCACCATCAGGCTTCATTTTGACGACTGCGATGAGACCAATGGAGCACTGAAAGTCCTGCCTGGAACGCATCTCTTGGGCCGCCTTACTCCGTCAGACATTCAAGACCAGCGCGCTGCAACTGCGGAGGTGGTGTGTGTCATGGCCGCAGGAGATGCGCTGCTGATGCGGCCTCTGCTTCTGCATGCATCTGGCAGGTCCGCTAGCGATCGCCATCGGCGAGTTCTGCACATCGAGTATGCAGGTTTCGACCTGCCGGCGGGACTCGAGTGGCATGAAGGCGCTCGCAGTGCGATGGCGCTTTGAAGAGTGCTCTCAGAAGGAGAGTCGCCGACGCGACCTCCCAACGGTATCGAAAAATCGCAACCGGCCCTGACAAAGAGCTTCCACTTATGATACTTCAATCACGGCACGTATGCTTGAGAATTGCGTGTTGCTGACCGGGGTGGGGGAAGCTGAGCTTCCTTAGGGGGGCGGTCCAGAGACACACCACTGGGGGCTGAGGGCGGTGGTGCGGAGGGTACTGAGGTCGGCGGAGTAGTCCTTGGCGGAGCCTGGGGAGGTTGTTGTTGAGGATAGCGCGCCGGTACCGTGCGGACCGGTGTCACCCGGATGTTGGGGTGAAAGATCTCTGCCTCCGTCATGTGGAGCCAGGTGCTGAAAATCAGGGTGGCAATGCCGCCAAGGAGGACCGCGTAGTTTGCGAGATTTCCCACCTTGCCGCTGCTGACCAGTGCGAGCAGGGCCAGTGCGCCCATGGTGTAGTAGACCCAGTGCGTCGTTCTGCGGAAGTCTGTCTGGTCTTTGTAGCTCTTCTTC
>JBGGMQ010000547.1:0-3410 GCA_041287975.1 Verrucomicrobium sp.
TCGCTAGGATCTGAAAAGTGACCTTTTTCGGCATAATTGCGGATAGGGGAAGGTGCGGCGCGTTTGAAGATGTGGGCCTTGGCTCTCGATTTCACATTCCGTTGCACTCTGCCGCTTCATCGGCACTCTTCGTGGCATGACTTCCGAAGTGATGGCCACCGTCCTGCGCAACATTGCGCTCCTGCTCGATTTGAAAGGGGAGAACCCGTTCAAGACGCGTGCCTACAATACGGGTGCGGAAATCGTGGAGACCTTTAGCGGGGACATTGTGGCCCGTGCCGCTGCGAACGATCTCAAGGGGGTGAAGGGACTCGGCGATGCCCTGCAACAGAAGCTCCATGAACTGGCCAGCACGGGAAAGCTGGAGTTCTATGAAAAGCTCCGGGCAGAATTCCCTGAGGGCATTCTGGACCTCTTTGACGTGCAGGGGCTCGGGGGGAAGAAGATCAAGCTGCTCTGGGAGCAGTTGCAAGTGGGCAATCTCGGCCAGTTGAAAGCGGCGTGCGAGAGTGGGGCGGTGGCCAAGCTTACCGGCTTTGGCGAAAAGACTGCTGCGAAGATACTCGAGTCCCTCGCTTTCCGCGAAAGTCATGCGGACGAGTTCCGGCTCGAACAAGTGGCACCCACCGTAGAGTTCATCCTGGAGGTGCTCAAGGATCACCCTGATGTCACGCGTGCGAGCGTGGCGGGCAGCTATCGTCGTGGCAAGGAGACGGTGCATGACCTTGACTTCCTTGTCTCCACCCGACGGCCTCTCTCTGTGATGGAGGAGTTTGTGAACCTGCCCATGGTGGCCAAGGTCCTGGCTCAGGGTGAAACCAAATCCAGCGTACTCTTAAAGAGCGGCGTGCAGTGTGACCTGCGGGCGGTGACCGGGGCGGAGTATGCCTGCGCCATGGTTTATTTCACCGGTAGCAAGGAGCACAACGTGGCATTGAGGCAGCGTGCCCTGGCCCGGGGGCTCTCGCTTAATGAATACGCGCTGACTCCCACGCAGCCAGACGGGGTGAGTCCGGAGTGCTACGATGAGGCGGATGTGTATCGGGCTCTGGGCCTGGATTTCGTGGAGCCGGAACTCCGGGAAAACACCGGGGAAATCCAACTGGCGGAAGAGGGGAGCCTGCCCCGCCTCATCGAGTTGTCCAACCTGCGCGGCGTGTTTCACAATCACACGACGGCAAGCGATGGCGTGAACTCCCTGGAGGAAATGGCGGCAGAGGCACAAGAGCTGGGATTGCAGTACCTCGGCATCGCCGACCACAGCAAGGCTTCGTTCCAGGCAAACGGGCTCGATGAAAAACGGCTGCGAGCCCAGATCGCGGAGATCCGCCGCCTCAATGCGACCTACGATGGATTCAAGCTCTTCGCCGGGAGCGAGGTCGATATTCTCAAAGACGGCTCACTTGACTTCCCCGATGAACTCATGGCCGAGCTCGACTACGTGGTGGCGTCTGTGCACAACGTCTTCACCCTGCCCGAGGCAGAGATGACGGCGCGCATCATCCGGGCGATCGAGAATCCCCACGTCACCATGCTGGGGCACCTCACGGGACGACTGCTCCTGCAGAGGCCCTCTTATGCGGTGAACATCCCTGCCGTGATTGAAGCCGCTGCTGCCACCGGCACCATCATAGAGCTCAATGCCAACCCTTGGCGGCTGGACATGGACTGGCGCTGGTGGAAGCTGGCCAAGGAGAAGGGCGTGAAGTGCTCCATCAATCCGGATGCCCACTCGACCCGCGGTCTCCACGACGTCTTCTATGGCGTGAAGCTGGCTCGCAAAGGCTGGCTTACGCGCGGTGATGTGGTGAACTGCCTCCCGCTGGGGCAGATCGAGGAGTTACTGCGGAAGAAAAGAGAGGGGCAAGAGGAGAGGGAGCAGGGATGAGGGGGGACGGAACCTGGAGGTCAATACGATGATGAGGAAATACGTTACCGTTGAACTGGGGGGCAATCCGCGTGTCTGGGCCAATCTCCGAGGGAGCGGCTGCGCATTGATGACCAGGACGGATCGCCAGGGTGTCTACGTGCTGGGGAATGACGCAACGGAAACGCTGATCCAGAGCATTGAAGGACTGGTGGCGTCGCTTGAGGGATGGGAGAGCGGAAAGCTGGAGACGGAGTCAACGGGGCCCGCCTACGTCCTTGGCCTGAGCAATCCGCTGCGAACACTTTCCTGGTACCCTGAGGCGACGAGCGAGAAATACGCTGTGCTGGAGTGGGGCTCTGGGCATGATGGGAGTGATGGTTTCCTACAACTCGTGGAACGGGAGCATTTGATCCAGTGGCCTGGTCTGCTCAGATCTGGAATGGAAGAGATTGGGGCCGCTACGACGGAGGCGTAGGCAGAGGCTGCCCCCGCCCCGGTGGGGATCGCTGAGCTACGAAATGCCTACCGCACTTCCGGCTTCACGTTGCCATAGGTCCACGCTCTTCCGAAGGCAGGCGCAGGAAGCCGTTCTGGCATCTTGCCGGGAGTCATCTTTCTGGCCAGTTCGATGCCTGCATCGGCCATCTGAGTGCCAGCCGTCACTTCCAAGTTGCTGTAGTAGGTGAGCCTCGTCTCATAGCCGCCGCCATTGGGACCAAAGGCTTCCTCGGTTGGCACATAGCCGGTGCAGCCATTCGCGAGCTCGACAGGGAAGGTCATGGGGAATCCGCTCTCCTTTTTGATTCGCAAACCATTGGCGACAAAGTACTCAGCGGGATTGCTGACGCAGACGAGGGGGCCGACCTGCAGGGCCTGCACCTCCACTTCGCACTCTGGCTCTTTTTTCACAAGGGCGTCGAGCATGACGATCTCTTTCGCAAACATGTAGGCGGTCGTATCACCTTTGGGCTTAGGCTGCTGTACGATGTCGGTGCATTCCTTGACCCGCTCGGGGGAGGGGATGCGGCGCTTGATCTTCCAGACCTTCTGCTTCGCATCTAGATTCACCTCTTTCGTCCGGGGCATGCTGTAGATCACCTTCACGGCCTCGGCTCCCACCCGGCCACCGACGAGCTGGCTCCATTCTTCTGCGCCAGGGCGCTGGAACTTGCTGAAGTTGTCGACTTGGGTCACATCCCCACAGGCTCCCTGGAGGAAGACGACCGGCACCCGCGTGTGCAGAGCGCCCTGGATCGTTTGTTCCAGGTCGTAGATCCAGTTCGCGGAAATCCCGCCCGGGTTCGTTGTGGCATGGCAGGAGAAGTTCACCATCACGCCCAGCAGGGCACCATTGAGGTCCCATGCTGCCACCACGCCTACATCAGGATCGATGGGACCTGCATAATCCACATTGTCTGGATTCCCTGCACCGGGGTGGCTCCAGGCCTCTCCGTTTTTCATATTTACGCGACGGTTGAAGGCCACCTTGTCCTCATCCCCCACGCCAAAGCCGAGCTGGGCGGGCACCTTGGTCTTGTCA
>JBGGMQ010000548.1:0-5280 GCA_041287975.1 Verrucomicrobium sp.
TGGTCTGCACTCAATGACAGTGGGAGGATATTGCGAGCCATGCTGCTACAGTAGCAGACTCAATACCAAATGCATATATATTTAACGGACGATGCACTACTTTGCCGGAGCCACAGAGACACGGATCACCTTTTCCGTCACGCCCTAGCTTCCTCCGCGGGCAAAGTACTCTCGGACTTCAGTCCCAAGTCGCGCGACTCATGTCTTCCGCAACCGGACAGAAGTCCGGCAGCACCTTCAGCTTCCTCAGCGCCTGGGATGTCCCTAAGAAAAAGCGGAGACCGTTTCCGGTCTCCGCCTCACGCTACTGTTATGTCATCTACCCCTTGCTTGCTTTACTTCCCAGCAGGTGCTGGCGAAGCAGGCATCGCCGGCGTCGGCAATGCAGCCATAGGGTTGGCCTGGAGATAGGCCTCCACATCCGCGGTCACAATCACCTGACCCCACATGATCATGGCGTGGCCGGGGAAGGTGCAGACGAATTCGTAGGCACCCTCCTTGTCAGGAGCCTTGATCTGCAGCTTCTGCTTCTCATGAGGCTCGAGCATGCGGGTGGCGTCCAGCACCTTGAAGTTCTTCGGAAGGTAGCTGCGCCCCTGCTTGTCCTTGTCATTGGGTGACATGGTCATCGCGGCCATACCGATCTCCAAATGCTTCTCGGGCTCCACGATCACCAGGTTGTGAGGCATCACATCCGAGTTCTCAAACACGATCTCAAACGGTTTGCCTTTTTCCACCACGATGCGCTGGGTGTCGTAGCGCATCTGCTCATGCACGGTCTTCACCACGAAGACGCTGACGCCGAGGCTGCGCAGTTCTTTGCGGATGGCCGTGTTGCCAGCGAGCGAGGCCATCTCGATGCCGAGCTGGTTGAGCTCAACGAAGTCCTGGTCGGAGCGCTTCTTGGCATCCACCGTCTTCGCATAATCCAGCACGCTCTGCGCCAGCTCAGCCGCCACGGCCTTGTCCCAGCTGGTGCGGGGAAGCTGCATGATGGCATTGGCCGCGACCGTGCGGTCATTGCCGTTCTTCACGAAGCCCGCCAGAACCTTGAAGCTGGCCGGAGCCTGCTCCAACCCGGTGAGTGGCAGCGCCTGGATGGCTGCCTTGCGCACGCTGGCATCAGTGCCGGCGTCCGTCAGGAGAGCCGCCAGTTGTGGGTGGAAACCCGTGCGCAGCGCGGGGTTGGGCACGAGACCCAGCCCTGCGATGAGCGCCTGACGGTGCTTCACGTTGTTCGCTGAAGAGGCCCACACTTCATCAGGCTTGCCGTCCTCCACCACGAGAGCTGCCCAAGCCGCACGGCTCACTGCAGGCGAGCCAGCCTCTCTCGAGAGGTCGGCGATCTGTGGCTGAGCCTTCGTCAACTTGTCTGCCGAGGTGCCGACGAGGAGTTTTGCAAGGTCGTTGACCACAGACACTTCACCACCACCTTTGGAGTCCAGCGTTTTCAGCGTACCCACAAGCTCGACAAGAGGGTTCGTGCCACGCAGACGGGCCAGTTCCTTGATGTAGCGTTCCCGGCTGGGCAGGTCATAGCTCTTGCGCTCCAGCTTGGCGAGCAGCACGGGCTCCACGGAGGGCAGCGCCTCCAGTTCCTTGTCCGACAAACGGCTGATCAAGGCAGTGACGATCACTGGATCAGACGGGAGTGTCTTCTCCGTAGACAGCGACTGCAACTGACGAAGAGTCTCCTTAAGGCAATAGTCGAGATAGTAGTCCGTGTCATACTTGAGCACGTCATACGCCACGTCCAGCGCCTTGAGTACATCCGCGCCATTGAAGAAGCTGGCAGCGCGCACCGCCTCCAGGCGGACGCGGGGGCTGGCATCATTGGCGGCAGTCTTCAGGAGTGCCAACGCGTTCGGCAGACGATCACGCTGGTAGCACACCACCCGTACAGCCTGGGCACGAGCCCGGGGCTCTGGGGATTTGAGCACGGTCGCGATCAGGTCAGCATTCACCACATTGTGCCACTGGTGCACCCAGAGGGCTTCCAGGATATGGTGGGCATCTTCCGCCTTGTTGGGGTCGAACTGCTGCACCCACTTCTGCGTGGCGGCGATCACCTCAGCGGTAGCGTGCTTGTGCAGCTCGATCTTGGTGCGCGTGCGCACGTCGTTCTCAGGCTCCTTCAGGAGGTCCAGCAGCTTCTCAATGGGCTCGCCATCGATCTTCTTGGGTTCGAGGAGCGGGCGGCCTTCATAGGTCACGCGGTAGATGCGGCCGTGCTGGTTGTCACGGTTGGGGTCACGCAGATGGTGCTGCATGTGGCCGATGATGGCATTGCTCCAGTCACTGAAGTAGAGCGAGCCGTCCGGTGCCACCACAGCAGCGCTGGGGCGGAATTTTTCATTGTCCTTGGGCGAGGACTCCACCAGCGTGGTGAGCTTCTCACCGTTCCAGTCATACGCGATGTCCTCGCCTTTCAGGCCGGAGCCGTCTTCAGACACCTTCACACGGAAGATGCCATGAATGCTGATCACGTTGAGGTTCAGGAAATTGTCTTTGAATCCTTCGGGGAAGTGCCGGCTGCTCAGGAAGGTGGTGCCTGCGCAGGGGCGGGAGGGGCGGTTCCAGAACTGCTGGTAGTTCTGATGCTTGCCCTCGCTCAGGTAGCCGCTGAATCCAGGGCCGAAGTAGTTCGCATTGCCCGTAGCATCCGTGATGATGTCATTGCCCCAGTAGTCAAACACACGCCCGTGCGGGTTGGCGAAGCCGTAGGCCGCGTACCGCTCGAATTTGCCTGTGTTGGGCTCATAGCGGTAGATCGCACCATCGGTGTTGCGCACCGGACCAGCGGCCGTTTCGAGCTGGGTACGGTGGAACACACCGTCGGAGCAGTAGACCGCGCCTCCTGGCTCATAGCACATGGAGTTGGTCTCGTGATGGGAATCGGAGGCACAGAGACCCGTCAGCACGCGCTCGGTCTTGTCACCGCGGCCGTCGCCATCCGTGTCGCGGACGAACAGGAGGTCCGGAGACCTCATGACGAGCACGCCGTCTTTGTAGAACTGGAAGCCTGTGGGACAGTTCAGGTTGTCGAGGAAAGGCGTGCACTTGTCAGCCTTGCCGTCGTTGTTGGTGTCCTCAAACACGAGCAGGCTGTCACCCTTCGTGCTGGTGGGGGTGCGGGCAGGATAGTTCGGCCAGACGGAGACCCAGAGGCGCCCCTTGGTGTCAAAGGCCATCTGCACCGGCTTGATCAGCTCGGGGAACATCTTCTCATCCGCAAAGAGCTCCACCTTGATGCCCGGGGGCATCTTCATCTTGGAGATGGACTCTTCACCGCTCAGGAAGGTGTGCTTGCCATCGGGCAGGTCACCCGGCTTGTTGGTCTCCACCTTGGAGACTTCAGGGAGGTTGCTGTCGTCCACCTTGACGTCCCTGCCTTTGGCGACGGCCCACACGCGTTTGTCGCGGTTCGCGGTCATCACATCGCGCACAGACATCTCTTCCTGCATCACCTTGTAGTTGGAGACGTAGGGAGCGGGTGCATTGCGATCACTGACGAAGCCCCCTTTGCCTGGCTGGTAGGCCAGCGCGGAACGGCCTCCGTACACGTTGTATCCGTCCACCGTGCGGTAGCGGCTGTGCCACAGCTCATTGCGCTCTACGATGACGCCATGCAGCTTTTCCAGGCCGTCATAAGCAGGTGCCTTCTCACCAAAGATGCCTTCAAAAAGGTACGGCGAGATGGCCTTGTAGCCCTCGTCCGTGAGGTGAATGCCGTTGAAAGTCAGCGGAGCCTTGGCCTCACCGTAGAGCTTCTGGGAGATGTTGAACAAGTCCACAAACTGCACGCCCTGCGCTACAGCCACTTCGTTCATGGCGGCGGTGTAGTTCTGCAGGTTCGTGTTGTTCTCACGTGGGTCAGGCAGGTTGGGGTCCGTGGACTTCTCTGCCGCGATGGGAGATACCAGAACAATGCGGGGACTGCCCTTGCCACTGTAGTTCCTCTCCTTGGTGTCCTTGATGAACTTCTCCAGATTCTTCTTGAAGGCATCAATGCCCTCATAGCCTTTGAAGGATTCGTTGAAGCCGTAGAAGGCCAGGACCACATCTGTGCCTGTCTTTCCGAGCCACTCATCCCGCGTTCCGAAGTTGTCCACCCGGTGCCACGTGGCCACCTCATCTCCGCCAAAGGACAGGTTCCGCACCACGAGATCGTCATCCTTGAAGCGGCTGTAGATCAGCGTTTCCAGCCAGCCGAAGTGCTGCATGCGGTCGGCCAGGGTGTTGCCCAGAATGCTGATGTGATCGCCCGGTTTGAGTTCCAGCTTCGCCGGTGCCTGGGCCTGGAGGCCTGCGCCGAGCGCCATCAGGAGCAAGGTGGTGTACAGAGTTCTTTTCATGAAGGGTGGAGGAGGAAGTCCGGAAATGCGCCGGACAGAAATTACGGAGTTTTGAGGATTATTTGATCAGGAATTGCATCGAGCCCAGGCGGCCCGGACGAAAGTGATGCCCATGCTAATGCTCACCGAGTGGCTCTGGGACGCACTTTCCAGCCACTCTTTGGCCCGCCATTGATGGCTGCGTCTGGAGACGGAAGGCTGGGAATTCATGGGGAAAGGCACTTGAGACTGCCGGGGCCAATCCCTCGAGGCATGCGAGGTGAATGGCAGAGCCCGGAGGATTTGGGACAAAGATTCTTTCGCCGCCCGCCGCTGCGGGGTGGCATTCCCGCAGCCATTGCTTCCCAGGCGGTCCTCGCTGCGTCTTCGCTTGCAGGTCCACCTCTCCCGTCGTAAAACGCCCTCAATATGAGCACCACCCACGGCCTTCAGGACAGTGTGAACTTCTTTTTCACCCTGCTCGTGTTTGTGCCGGTGAACCTCATCGTCATGGCGCTCGCCTGGGGAGCCATGGCGCTGGCCAACCGAATATTGGGGCTCCGTTTCTCCGCCATCACCATTGTGGTGGGTGCCAGCATCCTGGTCTTCGCCTTCGTGTTCAACTGGCTGGATGACCTGGACGACCAACGAGGCTGGGTCAGTTTTGATGCCGCGCCGACTGGCCTCTATGCCTTCACTGCCATCGTGGGAGCAGTCAATCTGGCCATCGTACTCCTGGTGACATTTTTCGTACGCCGGGCCAAGCGCAAAAATCCACCGCCCCTCGCCACTCCCCCTCTCTGGACGAAAGGGCGCAAGATCGCGACCGCGACGTGGCTGCTGCTGACAGGCACCCTGCTCGCCATGCCCCTCATGCGCGATGCCAGCACTGCTCTGACCGAGCACCAGAGTGAAGCCGCGTTAGTAAAGCTCGCGGACATCATTG
>JBGGMQ010000549.1:0-5807 GCA_041287975.1 Verrucomicrobium sp.
CGGTAGGGCAGAGTGGCGTTCATGGCTTGAATGCAGGGCCGACACTATGGAGCGGGACCCACGGCGGGAAAGCAGAAATATGACTTGATTTGCAATTGTTTCTCGGGGTTGCGAGTTTACCCCCCGGTAGCCTTAAGTTACGCACCTCAGGCATCATATGGGAACGTGAAATAATGTTCCATTTTCCCAGCATGGGACTCAGTTTGCTCCCAGACATTCCAGATTTGAGAGGGCCCCCATCCCATTGGAGAAGGTTCCCGATCCGCAAAAGCTTGTCACTTTCATCATCCTGCGCTTTCGTGGAGATTCCAGATGATTGAAGTCCAAAACCTCACCAAGACTTATGTGGGCAAGACCGCGGTGGATGGTCTGTCTTTCCGCGTAGAACCCGGCGAGGTGGTCGGCTTCCTCGGCCCCAATGGCGCGGGCAAAAGCACCACCATGCGCATTCTCGCTGGCTTCCTCTCCCCGACTTCGGGTGCAGCCCGGGTGAATGGCTTCGACGTCTTTCACCAGTCCATCGAGGCACGGCGCAGCATCGGCTACATGCCGGAGAACGCCCCCCTCTATATGGACATGCGGGTGAAAGAATACCTGCAATTCCGTGGTGCCATCAAAGGTCTCGGCGGCAGCCTTCTCCGTAAACGCGTAGGCGAGGTCATGGAGGCCTGCGCCCTCACAGAGGTCCGTCGAAAGATCATCAACAACCTTTCCAAAGGGTTCCGCCAGCGCGTTGCTCTCGCAGACGCCCTCATCAGCAAGCCTCCCCTGCTCATCCTGGATGAGCCGACCAACGGCCTCGATCCCAACCAGATCCGCCATGTGCGGGAGTTGCTCCTCGCTTTCAAAGGCCGCCAGACCATCCTTCTCTCCACCCACATCCTCAGCCAGGTGGAGCAGACCTGTGATCGCGTCCTCCTGCTGCACCAAGGCAAACTCCGGGCGGATGACACGCCGCAAAACCTCGTTCGCAAGCTCCGGGCCGCGAGCGACCTCCACCTGGAAATCTCCGGCGCGAACGATTTTGAAGAACACCTGGGTCAAGTGACAGGCGTGCGGAAGATCACGGCGCAAAAGATGGAGGGGGCCTGGCACCACTACACCCTGCGCATCGAGGCGCGGGCAGACATCCGCGAGGCCATCTTTGACCTGTCCCTCAAGCGGAACTGGCAGATTCGCGAGCTTCGCCGCGAACTCCCCAGCCTTGAGGATGTGTTTGTTGAGCTGACTCACGGCTGATCCGCACTGCGGTCAGCTTCCCCTCCCCTTTCCGTTTCTACGATCCCGAATCGATTCTTTTCCGACGCCTGCAATGCGCACCTTCCTCATTCTACTCGCCCGGGAGCTCCGGAGCTTTTTCTACTCCCCCGTAGCCTACGTGGTGATCGCCCTGATCATGGTGATCAATGGTTTTTCCTTTCGCGCTGCGGTCGCCATTCTGGAGCGTGGCCCCCAGCAGGGCAGCCTGGTCAGCTGGACCTTCTACTCCCAGTGGTTCTGGCTCTCCTACTTCTTCATCTTCCCCCTGCTGACCATGCGCCTCTTTGCGGAGGAGCGGAAGCTTGGCACCTTTGAGACCCTCTTTACCGCCCCTGTCCGCACCTGGCAGGTGGTCTGGTCAAAGTACCTCGCCTCAGTGGTCCTGTACTGCCTGATCTGGGTCCCCAGCCTGGCCAACTTCTTCATCTTTGAGGCCATGACCGCCGGTGCCACTGAGGTGCCCCATGGCAGCCTCTACGGGATCTACCTGCTCATCTTCGTCATGGGCTTGTTCAATCTGGCCGTAGGCTGTTTCGCCTCCGCATTGACCTCGAACCAGATCGTGGCGGCGGTGCTCTCCTTCACCATCAGCCTCATGCATTACCTGCTGGGCATCTTTGTCCTCTATCTCGGCCGGCGCATCCCAGAGCAGTTCCTGGATATGATCCACTACATCGCCACGGTGGAACACATTCGCGTCTTCACGACGGGGCTGTTGGATTCCCGGGTGCTGGTCTACTACATCAGCCTTTCCGTGCTCTTCATCACCGGAACTCACCAGGTACTGGAGTTCCGTCGCTGGCGTATTTGAGTGACGACTGTCCTCAGTCGCCGCCCTCTATCTCTTTCGCATCCGCTCCGTTTCCCGCTTTCTCTTTCCCATGCCGGCTCCATCTCCCGCACCCTCACCTGAGCCTTCGCCCCCCAGCGCACCGCCAGCGCGCCCCCTGCGCCGTTGGGGCATTGGGCTGAATGTCCTCTTTCAGCTCGTGCTGCTCGTCGTGCTCTTTGGCGTGGTGAACTACCTCAGCTTCCGGCACTACCTGCGCGTGGACCTGAGCCCGAGCAAGGACTACACCCTCAGCGAGACCACGACGAGCTACATCAAGAAGCTGTCCAAGGATGTGGAGCTCACCCTGGTCTTCAGCCGTGACTCCGTCATCATGCAGGACATGCGGGCCCTCGCCGAGGAGTACCGCCAGGTGAAAAAGTCCCGCGTACGCGTCGAGGAAATCGATCCTGCCCGCGACGTGGAGGATGCTGAAAAGCTCAAACTCGCCCACGGCATCACGCTTACAGGCAACGGCATCCTCGTCCGGTCCAATGACCGCAATCGCTTCATCAGTGAGAGCGAAATCGTCATTAAAGGTCTCAATGGCGACCGCGACAACCCCAGTGTGGATCTGCGCGGCGAAGACGCCATCACCTCCGCCATCATCGGCCTCATCGAAGGGCGCGTGCGCCGCTTTTACTTCATCTCCGGCAAGGGAGCCGTGAACCCCGGCGGCACGGAGCTGGCCTACATCGCCCTCGCCGACCTGGGCAAGCAGCAGAACTTCGAAGTCATGCCACTGAATCTGGCTGAAACGGAAGTCGTGCCTGAAGACGCCAGCGGCGTGATCCTCGTCGGTGCCCGCTATGACCTGAGCGACCGTGAGCTCCAGCAGCTGGACGCCTACTGGCAGACCAAGCGCGCCTCCTTGCTGGTGCTGCTGGATCCCAACGGCGAAACGCCCCGTCTCCACTCCTTCCTTGCCAAGCAGGGTGTCGTCCCCCGCAAAGATCGCGTGCTCTATGCCGAAAGCACCAGCACCGGCCCCAAAGTGCAGTTCTCCGTGCAGACCGTCTTTCTACAGGACTCCCCCATTTCCAAGCCTTTCACCGAGATCGCAGCCAGCTTCAGCGGTCAGACCCAGTCCCTGGATCTCCAGACACTCTCCCCCGAGCTGGCCAGCCGCCAGATCCAAGTGCAGCCCCTCATCGATGCTTCCGAGCGCTACTGGGGCGAGACGGAATACACCCAACAGCTCCCCACCGTGGGTCGCGAAGACACCCGCCCACCAGTGCACATCGCCGCGAGTGTGGAACGGGGAGCCGTGGGGGATGAACGCCTCCGCGTGGACAGCGCCCGCATGGTCGTGGTGGCCAACGCCCTCCTCCTGGACCCCGGCAGCCGCCTGGCCGTGCACCAGGATTTTATTTCCTCCAGCCTCAACTGGATGCTCAATCGCGAGCGCCTCATCGGGGTGACGCCGAAGCGGAAGCAGATCTACCGCCTCGAGCTCACCAACGACCAGCGTCAGCAACTCTTCTGGGTGACGGCACTGCTGATGCCAGGTGCCGTCCTGGGCCTCGGATTCCTGGTCTGGACCTTCCGCCGTGCGTGATGATGGGGATGTGACGCGATATGAAAGCCTCCACCACCATTATTCTCCTCGTCCTTGTCGGTGGGCTTGTTGCCTTCATCGCCAGCTACGAGCACAAGCTCCCGTCCACCTCCGAGCGCATCGCCCGGGAGAACCGCCCCTTCGCCATCCCGGCGGAGAAGGTTGACGCCATCCAGATCACGACCAAGGAGAGCTCCGTTTCCCTCGTCCGCAGCGGCAACGTCTGGCAGGTCAAAGCCCCCTTTCAGGATCGCGCCAACCCGGAGCTCATTGCCACCCTGCTCACCACCGTCAACAGCCTGGAATGGCGCGATACGGTCGCCCGCAAGGACCAGAGCAAGGAGGACTACAAGCGCACAGGATTGGGCGGAGGATCCGTCATGGAAGTGAAGATCATGGGCGACCGCCACATCCTTGCCCACTGCCGCGTGGGCGGCAAAGCTCCTTTTGAGGAGTCCTATTACATCACGCAGCCGCCAGCGGAAAAAGACGCAGAGAAGACCAAGGAGCAGGATGAACTGCTGCACGTGGCCAAAACGCCGCTGCCCACGCTGTTGGCCAAGCGTCCTGAAGAATGGCGCGACAGCAAACTCATCCGCATCCCCGCTGAGAGTGTCCATCGGTTTGTACTCACCGCTGGAACCGGGGCCATCGAGTTCACACGAACCAAGGGCAGGCCCTGGCAGCTGGTCAAACCCCTCCAGACTCCCGCCAGCGATGAGCGCGTCAACGCCGTGCTCGCCGCCGTGCTCAACCTGCAGGTTCAAGTCAACAACCAGCCGGATTCCGCCCCCAAGGGCACGGATCCCAGCCTGCCCCCCATGACGGTCACCGTCGAGGCCGAGGGACAGACAGAGCCCACGATCCTGACCCTCCTCCCCGTGGAGCCCGGACAGCCAGTCCCCGCCCAGGCCAGCTCCAGGCCCGGTCGTTTCCTCGCTCCAGCCAAACTTTCGGACTTCTGGAAGCTCCAGCCGAACCACCTTCGTGACCAGCAGCTTGCCCGCATTGCGGTCAACCAAGTCACCTCCGTGCGCCTGCGCAGCCTGGCCCTGCCTGAGGTGGTGCTTGATCTTGAAGGCGGTGGCTGGACCCTCAAACGTTTTGGCAAGAAGGAACTGGGCAACCAGGAACGCATCCAGGCCCTGCTGGACGGCCTCAACGGCACGACCGTGAAGAGCTTTGTGGCCGACAATGCCTCTGGCAACCTCGAGCCGTACGGCCTTGACCGTCCTTTCCTGGAAATCCAGTGGACGGCCGGTGACAAGACGGAGGTGTTGCAATTCGGCCAGGGCAGTCAAGGGGGTGTCGTCAGCGCCAAGTACAAGGACGAGCCCTCCATCTTCCAGGTCAATCCTTTCATGCTGAGCATCGCACCGCCCGAGATGCTGAAATGGCGCAGCGGTCGCGTCGTTACCGCGAACCTTTTTGCGGTGCGCCGCATCATCGTGGCCGAGGGTTCCAACCCTGCACTGACGCTCAACTATGCGTCGGTCAATGACTCGTGGACGGGTGAACTTGCCGGTCAGGACATCACTTCGAAGCTCAACACCGCCCAGGCGAACCAGCTTTTGAATCTGATGGTCAACTTTGATGCCGTGGAGTGGAGCACCAACCGCACCGCTTCCATTGAGGCCCTCAAGAACCCCAGCCTCACCCTTCAACTGCTCCTTGGCAATCCTGCGGATGCCAGTGCCGCCCCCGAACCCGTGGCCATGAGCTTCGCTCCCGCCACCCTCGCCAACGGCCAGAAACCCATCCTCTACTACGGCCGCCTCAACAACGAGCCTGACACCTTCCTCATCTCCCGCGAAACCTACGAGATCCTTACCACGCCGATTTTGAAGGCGGAGTAGGGCCGCTGCGCGGAGACACACGACGCCAGACATGCGTGGCACTGACGCGTACTCAACACCCCACGCGTGAGCACCCCTGCCCAAGGAGCGGCGACGTCCCCGTCGCCGGTGGCCGTCGCAAGCGATCAAGAACGCCTGACACCAGCGAAGCTCAACTCCTCCGCTAACCCAAGTTCCGCAGTTGGCGGAGGCCGATCTCGCAACGGCGGGGCCTGGCGGCCCACGGCACCCCACTTTTCGGGACTACATTTCGCTCAATTCGGTCCCTCCACCCCCTTCATGACCCGGTTGCGCAACGGCAGGC
>JBGGMQ010000550.1:0-2675 GCA_041287975.1 Verrucomicrobium sp.
GGAGGAAATGACCGCCACACCCCGACGTTCGGTGCCTACTTGCCCACTGACCTCAAATTCACTTCACGAGCATGCTCCGCGTCAGCGCCGGATAAACTTTGTACCCCTTGGCCTCAATATTCGCCTTTCCGCCTTCTTCGCGATCCAGCAGCACCAAAACAAAGGCCACCTTCCCGCCCTCAGCCTCAATGGCTTCGATCGCCTTCAAGGTCGATCCGCCGGTCGTGATCACGTCATCCACCACCACGACGCTGTCTCCAGCTTTGAAATTCCCTTCCACCAACTTCTGGCGACCGTGCTTCTTCGCTTCCTTGCGCACGCTGAACGCATTCAACGGTGTCTCTGGCTCTGTCAGATGAGAGGCTACCGAGATGGCCAACGCCACCGGATCCGCTCCCATCGTTAATCCGCCCACGCCATCCGCTTTGACGCCTAGTTCCTTCTCGGCCTGACGCACAATCGGAAACATCACCTGGCCCACGAGGTAGGCCCCTTTGGCATCCAGAGTCGTGAGACGGCAATCCACGTAGAGGTCACTCTTCGCTCCAGAGGCGAGCGTGAAGTCGCCAAACATGACGGATTTCTTAAGCAGGATCTCGAGGAGGGCTTCTTGGGCGCTGGTGGACATGAGAGGTAGGATAAGATGCAGTGGGGACAGGCGTAGTGTGCCGATGCCAAGAAGCATGGAAACGGCAAATTTTAAACCGCAATCTTCAATCCCCCGGGTTCTGGGCACTTTGGGGATCGTCAGCACTATGGCCATGGGCCAGCCAATCCATGCTTCAGAAGACCCCGTTTCGTTTCAAAAAGACATCGCTCCCATCCTCTCAGACAAGTGCCTGACCTGCCACCAGGAGAAGAAGGCCAAAGGTGGCTACCGGCTGGACAACTTCGATCATCTGGCGAAGCCGGGGGACAGCGAGGCGGCGGCCCTCACCTTGGACAAACCGGATGTCAGCACCCTTTTCACCCGCCTCGTCACCACGGATGAAGACGAGCGCATGCCTCCCAATGACGATCCTCTGCCTCCGGTGCAGATCGCTTTGATCAAACGCTGGATCGAGCAAGGGGCCAAGTATGACGGTGGCGACCCCAAGAGGGCGCTCAACGAACTGATTGCTACAAGGGACACCTCCAAGACCAGTGCGCCAGAGAAATACCCCCGGCCTTTGCCGATCACGGCCGCTCTCCTTTCGGGCGATGGTCAGGTGGCCTACACCAGTGGCTACCACGAGGTCCTCGAATGGAACGCGGCTGACGGCAAACTGCTCCGTCGGTTCGGCGGCCTTTCCGAGCGAATCCTCAGTCTCGCCATGCAAAAGGCAGGTCCACTGATGGCGGTGGCGGGTGGATCCCCCGGCAGAGGCGGCGAGGTCTCGGTTGTATCCCGGGATTCCGGTGCGGTCGTCGCCCGCCTGCCCGGTGCCAGGGACACCTTCCTGGCCACCGCTTTCTCCCCCGACGGTAGCCTGCTTGCGGTGGGTGGCACGGACAACACCATTCGGGTCTACAAATCCGGCGACTGGAAACTGGCCTGGAAAGCCGAGGCCCATGCGGACTGGATCACCTCCATTATCTTCTCTCCAGACGGCACGCATTTGGTGAGCACCAGTCGCGATCGCACCGCCAAAGTCCTCGTCTCCTCCGACGGCAGCCCTGGCCTGACGTTTGCCAATCACGGTGCCTCTGTCATGTCGGCTGCCTTTGATCCCGATGGCCAGATGGTCACGACGGCCGCCGCCGATGGCGAGGTACGGCGTTGGAAATGGGACGCAGAAGTGGATGGGAGCGGCAAAGCCAAGGACAAGCTCCTCCGCAGTCGCCGGCAGGAGGTGACCCGCCTGGTGGTCACTGGCTCCTTTCTTGTTGCGGGCACGGTGGATGGCCGGCTGCGGGTCTATGATTTGAAGAAAATCGACCAGGAGCCGGTGGAACTGGAGGCCTTGGGGGTGCGTGTTGATGCCCTCGCTCTGGATGACAGCGGCTGGCGACTCCTTGCGGGTGGGCAGGAAGGGCGGCTGCAAATCTTCGATTTGGGAGCCCGCCAGCGCCTGCTCAGTGCAACGGCTGCGCCGGGATGGTGAGGAACCTGCTGACAGTCATTCCTGTTGCGCCGTCTTTGTAGACAAAGCGCGTATCATCCCTATGGTGAACGGGCTGCCACCCCTGCGTCGGTGGCCAGACTCATACCCAACCGATTTCCCGTCATGCCGAAACTCATCAAGATGCCCAAGCTCAGTGACACGATGACCGAGGGGACCCTCGCCAAGTGGCACATCAAAGAAGGCGACAGCGTGGAGATGGGCAAGGTGATCGCCGACGTGGAGACCGACAAGGCGACGATGGAGATGCAGGCCTTTGAAGAAGGAAAAGTCTTCAAGCTCATCTCCCAGGCGGGCAACAAAGTGCCCCTCGGCGGCACCATGGTTGTCCTCCTTGCCGAAGGCGAAGAAGCCCCTGCCGATCTGGACGCTCTGATCGCCGGCAGCGACGCCCCAGCTCCCTCCAAAAAGGAAGATGCTCCCGCTAAGTCTGACAGACCCGCCGGTGGCAAAGCTGCCTTCTCCGGCAGTCTCCCTCCTTCCGCTCCTGGGCAGAAGAAGCGTCCTGCGGTTGCGTCCGCCAATGGTGTACGTGTCAAAGCCTCCCCGCTAGCCCGCAAGGTGGCCGAGGAA
>JBGGMQ010000551.1:0-7927 GCA_041287975.1 Verrucomicrobium sp.
ATTGGGGGCGGACTTTGGCGCGAGAGCGCCCAAGGGCAAGAACGAGTGCGCCCTCAACCGCGAAAAAATGCCGCGCCCTTGCCACCGCATCAGGAAGGTAGAAGGAGCAGAATCCCCCGATGGATCTGCTCCTGAAGTCCAACCACAGAGGCACAGAGGACACAGAGACTGATTTTTAGACAGGATTAACAAGATTTCTGAAGGATTGACAAGATGGAATCGGGGCTTGAAGCCCCTTGAAGTTTGGTTTTTGATATTTGAGTTTTCGCCTTCCTCTGTGGTTAAATCCTCAGCCCAACCCAGTGTTCGGTAGTTTCCTATTCGAGCTTGATGCTGCTCCAGTAGCCGAATTCCCAGGCCCAGCCGGTGGCGGCACCTTCGAGGCGGAGGGTGACCTCTTGACCCGCAAAGGATGAAAGGTCTGCGGTGACGGTTTTCCAGCGTTCACCTTCGTGGCCAATGACCTGCTTCTTGATGACCTGGTCGCCGACCTTGATGCGCAGCTCCCAATCACCTTGATCATGGGCGGCCACGACCACGGTGATCTGATGAGGCTTGCCGGGAGCGAGCTTCACTTTGTTTTCCAAGGCAGCAGGCTTACCCTCGGAGAAAGGGTGCATGAGCAGCACGTTCTTGCGGCCCTGGTACTCGGGAAGCTTCACGGGGGTGCGCTCAAAGTCAGGTGCAGACACTTTCCAGGCAGGGTTCCAGAGGGAAACACTCTCCCAGTCGATGGCACGCCAGTTGGTGCCACCGGAGGGCTTCTTGGCCGGGGCCGCATCCATGTTGGTGCTAAGAGCGACTTTCTTCTCCTTGGTGAGGGGGCCTTCTTCCGGCGGAGCAAGGATGTACCAGACCAGATTACGGAAGGCATCATCGGGCAGAGCACCGAAACCCATCGGCATGAGGCTCTGGTGAGTGTTCTCCTGCTTGGCCACCTGATCGCGAGGAACGATCTGTTCGGCCCCGCCAATGGCCAGCAACTTCACGTGTGAAGGCGTGTCTTCGACAACGCGACCGCTGATGAGGCGGTTGTCCTTGGTGGTGACGTTCACGGCTTCGTAGCCGTTGCCGATGATCTGGTTGGGATCGATCACGTTGGCCAGGAGGGCATCCAGATTGCTGCGGCCACTGCCAATCAGTTCTGGGCCCACTTTCTGACCACCGCCAAAGAACTCATGGCAGGTGGCACAGGTGGCCTGGAACATGATTTTCCCTGCGGCGAGATCCGGCTCCCCTTCCAGGGCAGACTTGCGTTTCGCCGCGATGAGCGCTTTGACATCGGCATTGGATTCACGCCAGACACCCAGCAACTCGGCAGCACGCGTCTTCAGCGCAGCATCGCCCTGGGTGGCGAAGTAGCGGCTCACGATCACAGGCACGTCAGCACGCGCCACGCGATTGTCTTTCACTGCATCCAGCAACTGGCCGGCCCACTGAGGCCGGGAGGTGAGGGTTTGGGAAATAGCGGTGCGGAGAGAGGGGCTGCTTTTGCCCCAGCGGGAGAGAAGCAAAGTCGGAAGCGTGTCCCCGCCGGCATCAGCGGAGGTGCGCACTACTTCGAGCAACAGAGGCTCCGGCAGGTCGGTTTTGACGAGTTGTTCCAAGCCTTCCTGAATGGCGGCAGCACCCGCCTTGCGGGCAACCTGCAGGGCATCAATACGCTCTTGCAGAGCCGCGTTGCTGTTCTGCACCAGTTTCATGGTCTCTGCGATCGCCGCTTTGTCACCCCAGAGCACTGCCAGGTTGTGCGCGTGCTTGCGAACCTCGCCATTCTTGCTTGCGCGCCAGGTGGCGAGCTGTGCAGAGGCATCCAAAGTGGGTTTCAGGACACCACTTTCCTGCCCTTTGACGAGACCTTCCAGGGTGGAGGCCAGGAGGACGTCTTCACCTTCGATCTTGGAGGCGAACTGCAATGCGAGATCCATGTTTGCCGCCTTCCGCGTGTCAGAGAGGCGGCGCATGGCCTTGTTGGCCAAGGCGCGCGACATGGGCTGCGCCCCTGGAGCAACACCTGCCAGCCATGGGATCCATTTGCCAGGATTGGCAGCGAGGTTGGGTTCGAGCGCCATCCAGAGATGGAAAGAGATGAGGCGGTCATTTTCCGCGCCGCTGGATTTGAGGAGATTTTCGAGGAGGGCGGGGTCCAGCGCTCCGATTTTGTAGAAGAACGGCAGAGGAGAAGGGTCCAGTTCCAGTGTGCTGCCCTCAGGATTTGGCAAGCGACTCGTGCGACCCAAAGGCGTAGGAATCTGGTAGTCTTCGAGCATCAGACCTCGAAGCGCAGCTGCAACCGCCTTTCTCACGACGGCATCTTTGTCTAAAGCAAGCTTAAGAAGAATGGGATAGGAGTGGCGTGTGATCTTCTGCCCTTCGCGCTCGTACTCCACGCCATAGTGCAGCCTGTTGTCAGGTGTCTCTCCAGTCAGCCGGGCAGCCCAGATGCGCAACGCAGGATCAGGATCTTCAGCGGCCCGTTTGATGGCTTCAAGAATTTGCTGTGAATCACTGACTCCGCCTGCGTTGAGCGCCCACAAGCACTCCATCCTGGCGGCGGCATACTGGTTTTTCTTGAAAGCATCGAGCAAGAGAGGTGCAGCCGCACGATCATTGCGCTCCGCGAGGCACCGACGCGCCGTACGACGCATCCAGTTGTTGGAATGTCCCACTAGCTTCACAAGCTCCGGCGTCGAGAGCCTCTCCAGGTTCAGTCCCTTTGATTCTCTCGAGCCCACACTAGCCTTGGCCAATGCTGGATCATCCTTGCCAGTGTACACCACACGCCAGATGCGGCCGCGGGCACGGTCCACGCCCTCTGGATTGGCTTTGGCGTTCTGATAACAGGGATACTTGTCACACCAGTCCATGACCCACAGGAAGCCATCTGGCCCGGTCTTTGTACTGACCGGACGGAACCAGCCATCGTTGGCACGAAGGAAATCACGCACTGGCGCCGCTTTAAAGCTGGCACCCATCGGAGTCACAATTTCTTCATGAATGGCATTGTCATGAATGTTGCCAATAAAGAGGTGCCCGTTCGTATCGGCAGGATAGCGACCGCCCTGGTAAATCTGAATGCCGGCATAGGCGGCGCGGAAGTGCTTGAAATTCACAATGCTGGGCAGCAGCTCATACGAGTATGGATTCTCTGGAGCACCGCCCTGTCGGACATACAACCCTCCCGGGGACATATGAAACAAGTGATCGATGACACACGCGCTGACAAAGTGATTGCCCGCAGCGTCAAAGTCGCAACCCCAGGGGTTGCTGGTGCCGTCTGCATACACTTCAAACATCCACGGAGAAGCTCCGGATTTGCGATGCGCTTCAGAGGCCCATGAGCCGACAGGCTTGCACCTTCCAATGCCTGCATTGAACACCACACCTTGATCCTTGGGGCCGCCGGGACGGCGCACCTTCGAGTGGGTGAAGACGCCATGGGTCATGTAGAGCCAGCCATCTGGACCCCAGGAGAAGGAGTTCAGAAGTTCATGAGTGTCCTCCCGGCCAAATCCGGTGAGAACCACACGCCATTCATCCGGTTTGTCATCGCCGTCATTGTCACGGAAGTGCAGCAGGTGGGGCTGCTGGCCGATGTAGATGCCGTCGTCCCCGCAAAGGATGCCGCAGGCGAGGTTGAGCCCTTCCAGGAAAACAGTGCGCTTGTCTGCGACGCCATCGTTGTCGGTGTCTTCCAAGATCACCACCCGGTCCCGTGGGATGGGCCCTTTGAGATCCGGCATGGGGTGGTAGAGGTCGTCCTTGGCTTCGCCTCCAAAGGGCGGCGGCAGATTGGAGCCCTCCGGGTATTCATAGAGCTCCACCACCCAGAGACGGCCGCGCGGGTCCCAGGCCATGCCCACGGGATTCTGGATCATGGGCTCGTGGGCAAAGCAGCGCACCTCATATCCAGGCGGCACGGTGATTTTCTTCTGCGCTTCCTCTGGAGTGGGGCAAACCGAGTTGGCCGGAGCGCGCTCGCCCACCAACTCCGCAGCGGGGAGAGGAACGGCGCGGGTCAGGGTCAGGCTGAGCGCGAGCGCCAGAATCAGCAGAGGGCTGGATTTCATAGAGGAAAGAAGGAGGAAAAGTGCGGAAGGTGGATCGACAGCTACGTGGAGGCACCCGTCATCTGGCGGACATCTTTTATGATGAATCGGCCATGGGAATATCCAGCACGCCCATTTGCCCGGCGGCAAACAAGCACCTTGTGACGTGGCCTTTTCTCTTCAACGTCCTCCCATGCAAAAGAAGCGGCCCGTCAAGCTCAACAAGCCCCCCATCCTCTTTCCGGATACTCAGAAGATCATCGCCAAGATTGAGAAGAAGCTGGACGGCCCGTTCATTACCTACTGGTCCAGCGGCAACGGATCTGTCTGCCACAATGACGTGGCGGCATTTTTTGAGGTGTTGAAGAACCTCGGCCACCAGAAGCAGCTCTATCTTTTCATCAAGTCCAACGGCGGCAATGGGCAGGCGGCCCTGCGTATTGTGAACCTGCTGCGGCAGTACGCCGGAAGGATCACGGCTCTCGTCCCGCTGGAGTGTGCCAGTGCGGCCACGATGATGGCGATCGGAGCTGACGAAATCAAAATGGGGCCCCTCGCCTACCTGACGGCGGTGGACACCTCCCTGACGCACGCGCTCTCCCCCGTGGACCGGAACAACTATGCGGTCTCTGTGAGCCAGGATGAGCTGAACCGCGTGCTGCGGCTGTGGCGTGAATCCTCCCAGACAGGCGACACCAACCCGTACAAGAATCTCTACGACCACGTGCACCCACTGGTCTTCGGAGCCATTGACCGTGCGAGCTCACTCTCCATCAAGATCTGCGAAGAGATCCTTTCTTATCATTTAAAGGACGCCAAAGAGCGCGATCGGATCAGCAAACATCTGAACTCCGCGTACCCCAGCCACGGCTACCCCATCATGCTGCGCGAAGCCAAGCGCATCGGTCTGAAAGTAAGCGAACTGGACCCCGAGTTGAACGACTTGATGGTGAGCCTGAGCGAGCGCTATTCAGAAATGGGTCAGCAGGCGATCACGGATTTCGACGAGAAGAACTACCACGACAACGAGATCCTCAACATCATCGAAGGCAAGGGCGTAAGCTTCAACTACCAGAACGACAAGGACTGGCACTACCGGGAAAACGAGCGCCGCTGGGTGCCTCTCAATGACCAGAGTGCGTGGAACCGGGTCACCATGGTGGCGGGCAAGTTGCACACGTCGCGCTTCCACATTCGCTAGTGCATCGTCGGGGCCGCAGTAATTTGGGAGGCCTCCTGGAACCACTCCGCCCACTTGCCCATGATGCCTGCCGCACGCTCCACCCGCATGCCTCGCCAGGGTCTCTCCTGGCCTGTTGTCCTGGTGGTGCTGGCGGTGGTCGCGGCAGCGAGCACGATGTGGTGGCAGATGCGTGAGGCCGCGCGCAAGGCCCAGATCGTGGCAAAAGCAGAGGGTCACGACCTTTCCCGGAGTGATCTCGCGGAGGCACTCCGAGCCCGACTGTGGGTGCGGGGCGAAAAGTGGTCCGCCCTGCCTGACGATCTAAAAATCCAGCGCAAAGAGGAAGCCCTGCAAGCTCTGGTGGAGGCCAAAGTCCTCAGTGCCTGGGCAGTGAAACAAGCGACGACCGGGCTCACCCAGGCGGGCGATGATGCGCTGCAGTCGTTTTTGAAACAGTTTGAGGAACCCGGCATCTGGCTGAAGCGGGCGGGATGGCAGCACCATACCGAAGCGAGTCTGCAAGCATGGATCGAGGGCGAGACCCAGCAACGGCTGGCTCTGGAGGCGGTCCTCACGAACAAGGTGCCCAAGGTGACCGACGCCGAGGCGAAAGCCTGGCTGCAGGAGCATGCCACGCAGATGCAGATTCCCGAGCGGGTACGGGCCAGCCATATCTTTCTCAGCCGACATGACCGAGAAAAACCTGACCGCACTTTGGAGATACAAGAGTGCCACCGCCGGCTGGTGGCGGGCGAGATCACACTGAGCGCCATGGCGAGTGAGCTCTCCGAAGACAGCCGGAGCAACAAGCTGGGGGGCAGCCTGGGATGGTTCTCCAAAGACCGTGTGCCAGAGGAGTTCGGCACCCAGGTATTTGCCATGAAAGTGGGAGAACTCAGCGCCCCTGTCGAGACCCGGCTGGGCTGGCACATCGTGCTTGTGCATGAAAAGCGGTCTGCACGGGCTCCGAAATTTGAAGAAGCGAAGGCGGAGGTTGTGGCACTGCTCCAAAGTCAGCGGCGTGCCGCAGCGGCCGCCAGCTTGAGGAAGGACCTGATGGAAAAAGCGGTGGTGGAACGGTTCCCGGCCCACATCGTGGAAGTGGAGCCGCTTCAATAGTCGGATTTTGGCGTCTGCGCCCTGCGCAACCTCATTGCGTATTCTGGCAGTCCGCCTACTCTAGCGCCATGTTTGGCAGTAAAAATAATAGCGTTGGCATCATCGGCCTAGGCATCATCGGGAGCCGGGTGGCTGACCGGCTGCGCAATGCGGACTACAGCGTGTTTGTTTGGAATCGTTCTATCAAGCCCGCGCCAAACTTCATGGCCTCCCCTGCCGAGGTGGCGGAGGTCGCTCCGGTGATCCAGATTTTCGTGCGGGATGCAGAGGCTCTCATCGCTGTGATGGAAGACATGAAGCCCGCGCTGACACCGCAGCATGTGGTGCTCTGCCATTCTACTGTCAATGCCCGGGCCATTCGCCGGGCGGCTGCGATTGCCGCAGAAGTGGGTGCCGGCTTCCTCGACGCACCTTTCACCGGCAGCAAGACGGCCGCCGAGCAAGGGCAGCTTATCTATTACATCGGCGGGGAAGCTGCCGACCTGGACAAAGCCCGCACGGTGCTGGGCATCAGTGGCAAGAAGATCATCACCCTGGGCAAACCTGGGGACGCCACGGTGTTGAAGATCGCCACGAACCTGATCAGTGCTGCGGTGGTGGAAGCCCTCGCGGAAGCCATGGCCATCACCAAGGCGGAAGGCATTGAAATTTCCAAATTGCAAGAGGCCCTCGTGGACAATGCCAACTCCTCGGCACTGATCCATATGAAGCTGCCGACGATGGCAGCCCGGAGCTATGCGCCCCACTTCTCCTTGAAGAACATGCTCAAGGATGCCCGCTACGCCCAGGCGATCGCGGATGAAAAAGGTCTCGCCCTTCCTGTGCTCAACGCTGCGGCTCAAGCCATGGACCGGGGGGTGCGCTCCGGCCAGGGGGACTTCGACTATGCAGTGGTGATGGAGAATTTCTCACCCGTTCTGCGCGGCCTGGAGGAGCGCGCAGCGAAGGCCAAGCCGAAAGCCGAGCCAACTCCCCTGCCCGAGCCTCCGCCAGTTCCCGTGGCGAAAGAAGAAGCTCCCGCGGCGATCTCGCTGGAAAAAGACAAGCCAGGGAAACCTGAGAAGGAGAAAGACAAGGACGCCAGCAAACCGCTTGCGAAGGATACCCCGAAGTCCAAGGACAAAGACAAAGGCAAAGGCAAATCCAAGACGGCCGAGGCAGATTCCAAGACCTCCAGGCACGCAGCGGTGCTGCCTGCCTCTGTGTCTGCGGATGAACCTGAAATCGAAGCCAAGGCCAGTGAAGCTACCGAAACGCCAGCATTGGCCGAAGCTAAAAAGGCAGAAGGAGAACCCGCAACTGACAAAGCGGAAACGGCTGTCGCAACTGAAATAACACCAGAGGCGAAAACCTCCGAGTCCAACGAAACAGCGAAGCAAACGGACGAAAGTGCCGTTGCCCAGGCTGAAGTGGTAGATGCCGGGGACAAGAAGGAAGAGGAGGCCTCCACCGCGGTGGCGGTCATCGCCTCAGCGGAAAGCCAGCCACCGGCTGCTGAAGATAAAAAGGACAAAGACACTCCTGCCGCGAAGGGAGATCCCAAAGGCACACCCACTGAACTCTCTGCCGCCCTCGT
>JBGGMQ010000552.1:0-6493 GCA_041287975.1 Verrucomicrobium sp.
CGCCGTGAGGTTCAGGTTGCCGAGAGTCTGGGTGGAAGCGCCTGAGGCAGCTCCTTTGATTTCCAGAATCCCGCCCCCTAGAACCAGTGGACTAGTGGCGGCGAGGACTCCCGTGGTGTTCGTCCCCAGATCCAGGACCAGCCTGCCCCCATTCACCGTGGTGCTGCCCGTGTAGGTGCCCAGCCCCGTAAGGATCTGTGTACCGGTGCCAGACTTCAACAGGCCGAAGTTAGCCGCAGTGGTGGCTCCCAGCGATCCTCCAAAGGTGTAAGTGCCGCTCCCGCCGAGGGTGAGCGTGGCGGCGTTGCCACTGTTGGTCACCACACCGGCCCCTGTCCCGTTGTTGAGTCCTTCAATCGTGACACTGCGGGCATTGATGTCAAACGTGCCGCCCGTGCTCACTGCCACTGCGTTGTTCACGTTCAAAGCCGTGGCGGAGTTCAATTTCAGCGTTCCCGAACTGATGTTCACGTCGCCGGTAAAGGCGGCGTTGTTTCCTGAGAGCTGGGCGAATCCACTGCCGGTACCCGTCACGGTGAGATCAAACGCTCCAGTGAGGGCTCCGCTCAAGGTCACGGAGCCAGTGCCGTTGGACCGCAGGGTGAGCCCCTTGTTCAGCGTGACGGCACCGCTGAAGACAGCGGCAGTGGTGCCGTTGTTGCCGATGGTGGCCGTGCCAGATGATCCCGCAGCCACCGTGATGGCATTCGCGAAAGGAGTCGCGTCCCCCAGCAACGTGGCATTGGCAGTGCCGGTGTTGTGGCCCAGGGTGACAAGGCCCGTGCCACCACCGCCCAGTGCGGCCGCATTGGTGGTCGCGATTAAAGTGCCTTCGCGAATGGTGAGCCCGCCGGTGAAGGTGTTGGCCCCGCTGAGCACGAGTGTGGACACCCCTGCCTTGATCAGTCCGTAGTTGTTTCCACCATCCCCAATGGCACCCTGGAAAGTGATTCCAGTGGTGCCGGCCGGCAATGCCGTCTCGACCGTGAGCACCCGTGTGCCCGTGAGGGTCGTTGTCCCCGTGAAGGTCAAGTCCTTGTCGTTGGGTGTGGCCGAGCCGGAAGAGTAGAAGGTGGTGTCAGCAGCGATGATGACCGTGTTGCCGATGGTGACCGCATTGTTGCTGGTGGCGCGGATTTGGCCGCCCGCAAGCGTAAGGGTGCCCGTGCCGAAGGCCCCACTCGTCGGCGCGTCCGCTGGCCCGATGCTGCTGGTGAGGGGGACGGTCTTGGACCCGGACTCAAGAATAGTACCCCCGGAGTAGGTGTTCGCGCCCGCAGGAGCATACTGGCCCCCACCTGCACCCACCGTGATGCTTCCGGTGCCGGAAATCACACCGCGGACAAACATCGTGTTGCTCACTTTGAAAGTGACGCCACCGGCTCCGATCACGATGCCGCGTTTGGCATCCACCTCATCGGCCGCGGATTCCACAATCGCATTGTTGAGGAAGATGCTGGAAGCGTTGAACACGGTCGGAATCGCTCCGAACCCAAACTCATTCGTGATGCGGAGAATGCCGTCCGTGAAGGAAAGTCCTCCGGTAAAAGTGTTCGTGCCACTCAGCACCAGTGTACCCGCTCCAGTCTTGGTCAGCCTGCCAGAACCACTGACCACACCTGAGACAGTGAGCTGGGTGCCATCCAACTGCAGGGCGGTGTCTTCTGCCAGCACCACCGGTGCAGAGATGGTATGCGTGCCCGTGGTCACGTTGATGGCTGCCCCCAGGCCATTGTTGTTCAGTACAAGGAATCCACCACCGGAGGCGTTCACCGTGTAGGCCTGCGCGCTGTTGATGTTCAGTGTGCCAATGGTGGCCACTCCGTTGACCGTCACCACCCGGGGAGCGGTGATGATGTTCCCCAAGGTGGCCGTAGCCCCCGTGCCATTCGGAATGAGACTGCCCGTCCAGCTCGCAGCCGTGAACCAGCTGCCATTCGCGTTGGTGTTCCAGGTCGAGGAAACAAAGGTGTTGGAAACCACGAGCTGCGCTGCATTGGTCCCCTGCACCAGCGAGTAGGAAAAGCCTCCGCCGGCAGTGGCACCAAGGTAGAGGGAGCTCAATCCGGAAGCCTGGCCCGTACCGAAGGTGATGAGGTCATAAGTTCCCAGACCAAAGCCTGCCAGGCCGTTGAGATCCACCCGGGCTCCACCCACATTCACCAGGAGCTTGCCACCGTTCAGGATGATCTGGTCTGAAGTGCCGCCTGCACCGATGTCAAACTTGAGCACCGCAGCATTTCCTGCTGTGCCGCCCAGAGTTAGCAGATTCGTGCTCGCATCACTCTGCAAGGTGATCGAACTGATCGTGCCATTTTGCAAATCGATGGCACCGCCCAGGGCTCCCCCCGCGAGCGTCACCCCGGTAGTGCCGCTCACGGCACCGATGGTGCCAGTACCGGCGAGGGTCGCACCATTTTGCACGGTCACCGCTGTACCCGTGAGGGACCCATTCAGGACCAGACGGCCGCCGCTGATCGTGGTGGCCCCGGTGTACGTGTGGTTGGCGGTCAGGATCCAGGTGCCGGCTTCAGACTTCGTCAACGAGGTGGCATCAGCTCCGCTGTTGATGATCCGGCCTGCGTAAATATTATTTCCGGTATTCGAGCCGCTGAGCGTCAGGGTGCGGGCGCCCGCCCCCTGGAAGGTGAGATCCGCCGCGCTGGTAAAGTTCACCGTGTTCGCTGCTGAAGCAGAATGGGAGGCCAGCGTTCCTCCCGCCGTGCCAAGGGTGAACTGCCGGTCTGTCGAAGTGGCTGCCGAGCCTCCGTAGGCGAGCCCACCGCCGTTCAGGATGAGATTGCCCGCGGCAGCCGAGGATGCCCCAATACCGCTGGCAAGTCCACCATTGCCGAGAATGGCCACTTCCAGACGACCGCTGTTCAGCGTGGTGATACCCGTGTAGGTATTGGCTCCTGTGAAGATGAGGGTGGTGCCACCGCCGCCTCGCGTGAAGTTCAGCACTTGGGATCCTCCATCCCGAATGATCCCGGCATAGGTGCTTGCGAATCCGCTTAGAACGGTAAAGGTGGCCACCGTGGTGGTGCTGCCATTTTCTATGATCCCATTGGTGGAACTGGAAGAAAGGCCAGAGTTGGTCGCGGTCCCCACCGTGGTATCGAATCCGTTCAGTCGCAAAGTGGTGCCTGCAGGAGCTGCGGCATCAATGATGAGAGTGCGTGAACTCGTCAGCGCTGTCGTGCTGCCCATTTGCAACACTCCCTCAGTGATCGTGGTGTCAAAATTGTAGGCGCTGGTACCCGCGAGGATGAGGGTGCCCGTGCCGCTCTTCACCAGGAAGCCGCTCGCACTGGTCAGATTGCTTGCGAGCGTGATCGTCTGCCCATTGGTGTCGATCCGGAAAGTCTGGTTGGCCGTCGTGGCGAAGCGGCTGGAGTAGTCCGTGGTATTGGCCGCCGTGTAGCGCAAAGTGCCGCCCCCGAAGGAAATGGCTCCCGTGGTCCCCAGAGCACCTGTGCTGCCGACGGTCAGCACGCCCCCATTGATGGCGGTGCCTCCTGTATGAGTGTTGTTGCCCGCCAGATTCAGCGCTCCCGTTCCCGTCTTCACGAGCCGCAGGGTGTTGGCTCCGTTATCCCGCAAGGTGCCGCCAAATGAGGTGTCGCTGGCCTGGTTCACCGTCAGCGTTGCATTCACGCCTGAAGCATTCTGTACAAAGGCACTGGCATTCACCGCATCCGTACTCGCGAGGCCATTGATCGAGAGGCTCGTGCTGGCGAGTTGCAGAATGCCGGTGCTGCCGGCGCCAAATGTCACTGCACTGTTGAAGCCCGTGGTGGACTGGAGCTCAAGGATGCCCTGGTTGATCGTGGTGGGGCCGGTATAAATGATCTGGCTGCCGACCAGCGTCTGCTTTCCAGCTCCCGTCTTGATGATTCCCAGGATGCCCGTGCCCGTGTTGCTGTTGTTTCTCAGATACCCGGCAAAGGAGAAGTCCGCGGAGTTGTTGATGGTAAGAACCGCGTCGATGCCAAAGGCCTCGGTCTGGGAGATTTGAATGATCCCACCCAAGGCAACAGACTCCGAAATCCCTGCCACCGTCTGGTCATTTCCGTAGAGGTTGAAGTAGGCGTGGATTGCAGAAGTGTTGTTCGTGAAACGAATCACGGAGTTGGCTCCGAACTGCTGGCCAAACTGGTTGCGCACCGTATTGGCTGCCGAGCCGATGCCCGCCGCATTGCCTGCCGTGCCGTCCATCACCAAGTCTCCGGGCACCGCAATCGCCCCGCCCATTTTCTGCAGACTCAACTGCCCTGTCATCACCGCACCTGCCGCCACCAGGGTGTCACCCGCATAGGTGTTGCTCGTGCTGCCTGAGAGGATGAGATTGCCGTTGCCCCGCTTCGTAAGTCCGGAACTCCCACTGATGGCACCACTGAGCGTGATGTCATTGCCCGCACTGGTGGTGAAGTTTCCCGTGCCATTGAGCGTGATGGCTTTCGCAGTCACAATGTTGCCCACGGCCAGCAACGTACCGCCGCCGGTGCCAAAGGTGATGCCATTGGTGACGCTGGACCCATTCAGGCCCACGGTGCTAGTCGCAAGAGTGGCCGCCCCCTGGATCGTGATGGGCCCCGTGAAGGCACTGGTGCCTGTGACATTGAGACGCCCCCCGAAAGCGGGGTTGGCCGCATCCCCCACTGTGAGGGCAGTGACATTTGCTCCCAGCGTGCCGATGGTGAACTGCGTGGTCGCATGGCCTGTCGCGGACACGGCCGCACTGACGGTCCCAGTGTTGTTCACGTCACCCAGGGTGATCATCGTCGCGCCCGCCCGCGCTCCAGTGAGGGAAAGATTGCCAGTACCTCCGATGGCCCCCGTGATGCTGATCGCCCCGGTCTGGTTGATCCCCGTGCTGATGACCAGGTTCGTGTTTAGAATCGTAATGGCAGGAGCAATCGTCAGCGTGCCCGAGTTGCTCGTGCTGATCATGGCTGAGCCCACTCCCCCAGTATTGTCAAAGACCATACCCGACGCCGTTCCAGTCGTGATGGTCCAGTTCCCCGTGTTTTGGTTCAACAGCTGCCCTAAGGTAATGGAGCCGCCCCCCGTGCGGTTTAGCGCTGTGGTCGCGGCCGTGGTAGCGGTGTTGTACTGGGCGATGTCGGCAGGAGCATTGGGAAATCCTGCGGTCGTCCAGTTGGCCGTCTCCCAGCCCTGCGTCGATCCGCTGGTGAGAGTATAGGTAGCGGCGTTCGCCAAGCCGCCGATCCATCCCACGCCGATGACAAAAGCGAACCTCAGGCGCCGGGAGGTGGCAAGGGCAGCGACCAAACGACAAGCTACCGAGGAAGGGGATGAGAGCGTTTTCAAGGCGAGAAGCGGGGAAGACGTAGGCCTTGGCAGCAGTGTGCCGGGGCCAGGGCACAAAGCCCCTGTAGGGAGTTGTCTTCAATATTCCGTTTCGCCACAAACTGGCCGGAATTTTTTTTGGGCCGCTATCAAACGCTGATTCGGAGCCCGGGGTAGCCGTCACGGAGGCCACCCTGTAGGACAAGCGCCCCGCTTGCCGCGAATCACCCCTGAGACTGAGGCAATCCCGACAGGTCGGGATGCCCTACAACCCAGTGGATCGGGGCATGTTGCGGGATACCCTGAAGACCGATTCGCTTCGACGACCTCGGCGGTTGTGCAAGCACAAACCGCCGCTCCTTGCGGTTTCGGGCTTTCTCAGGCAGCCGCCACCCTCACTTACCGCAACACCCCATTCACGCCCTTCTTGTTCTGCAAGAGAGGGCCGATGCTCCACAGGATGAACCCGCCGGCGGGACGGATGGATTTCTCAATGCGAAGCTGGTTGCTGATCTCGGACACCGGCCAGTTGTGGCTGCCCCCCAGGCGGTCCACAGCGAGGCTGGGAAAGATGAGGATGCCACGGGGATTGGTGCTGCCACTGCGCCACCAGCCGAGGAGCGAGGAATAACTCTGCGGTCCCGCATCCGCCCAGTAGAGCTGGGGGGAGAGATAGTCCACCGACCCCTCGCGGAGCCAGGCCATGGGATCGGAGTAGAGCTCCGTAAGCTGGTCGAGCTGAGCCTCCACACCGCGAGGGACGTTCGGGCGATAGATGCCGAAGGGGCTCACGCCAAACCAGGCTCCTTTGCGACTCGCGTGAACCACTGTGTGCAGCTCGCGGATGAGGGTGTTGACGTTCTCACGCCGCCAGTCGGCTCGCTGGAGGTTGCCTCCACCTGCCTGGTAGCGGCCGTAAGTCGTGTCGTCAGGGAAGGTGCCACGAGGCAACCCCGTCCCAGGGTAGGGGTAGAAGTAGTCGTCCAGAATCACCCCGCCCACAGCATAGCGGCGCACAATGTCCTCCACCACCCGGACCACATGCTGACGCACGGCAGGATCGCCCGGGTCCATCCAGAGCATGGAGCCCACGCGACGCACCGAATTAGGAAGTGTGCGTGTGATGTGATTGTCTGCCCGCCCACCTTTGCCCGTCGCGGCGCGGTAGGGATTGATCCAC
>JBGGMQ010000553.1:0-3021 GCA_041287975.1 Verrucomicrobium sp.
GGCATCTTCATCGTCACAGGTCCCACTGGTGCCGGCAAAACTACGACCCTGTACGCGGCGCTCAAGGAAATTAACACCATTGATGCCAAGCTGATCACGGCGGAAGACCCGGTGGAATATGACATCGACGGCATCATGCAGGTGCCGATCAATGAGGCCGTGGGCCTGACCTTCGGCAAAGCTTTGCGTTCCTTCCTTCGTCAGGACCCTGACCGTATCATGGTGGGGGAAATGCGTGACGTGGAAACGGCCCAGATTGCCATTCAGGCCTCGCTGACGGGCCACTTGGTGTTGAGCACCCTCCACACGAACGATGCCGCGGGCGCCGTCACCCGTCTCATCGACATGGGCGTCGAGCCTTTCCTCGTGGCGGCCACGCTTGAGGGCGTGCTGGCACAACGACTTCTGCGCACCATTTGCAAAGAGTGCGTCACTCCTTACGAGCCAAGCCCCATCATATTGAACCAGCTTGGCCTCTCACAGAGTGATATTGGGAACAAGCACTTTTTCACCGGCTCGGGCTGCGGCAAGTGCGGGAACAGTGGTTACAAGGGCCGTAAAGGCATATACGAACTTCTGGACATCAATGACCCGCTCCGGGAGTTGATCACACAAAAGGCTCCCACCCTCGCCATCCGCCAGAAGGCGATCGAACTGGGCATGCAGACCCTCCGCGAGGACGGCTTGCGCAACATTTATGACGGTGTCACCACGATCGAAGAAGTGCTGAAATACACCTAATGCCCCGGTCCCGGACCTTCCCCGGCGAAAATGCGTCTTTTTCAGAGTAGACAAATCGACGCCGGAACCAGTAAGCTTTCTCACAGAGTTAATACAATCCCGATTCACTGACGATCCCCAGCCATGCCGAAGTTTCACTACATCGCCCTCGACCAGAACGGTCAGGAGACTGCCGGAGACATAGACGCCCCGAACGAGGCAGAGGCCATCGGGCAGCTGCGCCGGAGCCAGCTCTACCCGACCCAAGTCGTGGAAGAAGGCAAGGGTGACTCCGCCGCGATCAAACGCCGCGCCCGCAGTTCCACTGCCAAAGGCAAGACAAAAGCAGCAGGCAAAGCTTCCGCATCTGCGAAGGTTGCCGGGAAGACGCTGATGATCTTCACCCGCCAGCTTGCCACGCTCATTGACTCCGGTCTTCCTTTGCTGCGCGGTCTGACGGTGCTGGGGCGGCAGGAGCCGAACCCCATCATGAAGCGGACGATCAATACGCTGGCTGACTCTGTGCAGACGGGCAGCACGTTTTCGGAAAGCCTTCAGCAGTTCCCCCGCATCTACAACAAGCTTTACATCAACATGGTGAAAGCGGGTGAGCTGGGCGGGGTGCTTGAACTCGTGCTCAACCGTCTCGCGGAGTACCAGGAAAAGGCCCAAAAGCTGAAGAACAAGATCGTCGCCGCCATGGTGTACCCGATGATCGTCATGATCATCGCCGTGGGCATCATGATCTTCCTCATGACGGTCATCGTGCCGAAGTTCGAGAAGATCTTCGAAGACATGCTCGGGTCCCGCGACAAGCTTCCTGAGTTGACCAAGTGGGTCATCGGCACCAGCCGGTGGATTCAGGACAACCTTCTGATTCTTGCTGCTGGGACTGCGGCCATCATTGTCGGCTGGCAGATCTTGAAGACGACCAAAGGCGGTCGTCGCATGATTGACCAGCTCAAGCTCAAGCTGCCTCTCTTCGGGGACGTGCAGCGCAAGAGCGCCATTTCACGCTTTACCCGTACGTTGGGAACGCTGGTCACCAGCGGTGTGCCCATCCTTCAGGCGCTCAACATCACCCGTGAAACCGCTGGCAACATCATCGTCTCTGACGCGATCAACAAAGTGCATGACGCGGTGAAAGAAGGGGAGAGCATGGTCGCCCCTCTGGAGTCCAGCAAAGTGTTCCCCCCGATGGTCATCAGCATGGTGGACGTAGGTGAAGAAACGGGTCAGCTGCCGGAAATGCTCCTCAAAGTGGCGGACGTGTACGAGGATGAAGTGGACAACGCTGTGTCCGCTCTGACCTCCATGCTGGAGCCGCTTATGATCGTGATTCTGGCCGTAGTCGTGGGTGTGATCGTGCTCGCGCTGTTCATGCCGCTGATCCAGATCATTCAAGGCATCAACCAGAACACCTAGGCTGGCAGGTCTTCGGCAAACTCGTAAACCCCCCCTCATCATTACGCCCATGAAAATGCCTTCACGTCCGCGACGCCTTCGTCAACATTTGGACGACGCCTTCACGCTGATTGAACTTCTGGTGGTCATCGCCATCATTGCACTCCTCGCCGCGCTCACGCTCGGCGGCTTCCAGTATGCCCAGCAGGCGGCTGGCCGGAACAAGACCACTGCCTCTCTGGCGGCGATCAAATCCGGACTTGAGCAGTACAAAGAGAAGTTCGGTGAATATCCGGCTCCCTCTTCGGATGCAGAGAGCGACAAGAACACCTTCGGTGGGATCAACATGAACCGGGGTCGGGGCACAATGCTGTATCAGGCGCTCACAGGTGATGGAAACAACTTCATCGAGCTGGCGGGTGCTGCTGCGACGGAATCCAACGGCAAGATCGAAACAGACGAACTGGCCAACTCCGTGAACAGCAGCCTGCCTCCCCAGATGATCTTTGCTTCGGGCAAGAAGCCGGGTGAATCTGGTCAACGGGTGCTGATCGACGGTTTCGGACGTCCCTTCCAGTACACCAAAGGAGGCACTGCCTTGGCAGTGAACCCCACCTAAAAAAAAAAAAAAAAAAAAAACATCGAAAGCGGGCAGGTCAAAGAAGATCTTGCTGCGAAAAAGAGCGCTACCGAAACGGCCACGTGGATCAAGAACTGGTAGTCACTTTTTGTTGATTTAAGGGCACCGCGTCAATCATTGGCGTGGTGCCTTTTTTCTTTTGTACGGGTTGAGAGGAGGAGAATATGAAGCTGTCCTTCGAGCCAAATCGTGAGTCTGTTCTTTTGAGAGGTGGAGGTGTAGGGACCAAGCTGCTCATAGTAGTCGCCGTCCTGGCG
>JBGGMQ010000554.1:0-3280 GCA_041287975.1 Verrucomicrobium sp.
ATGCTCAATGCCACAGAGGCCTTCGCCAAAGCAGCACAGGGGGCCGAGGGTGCAGTGTTCTACTACTCCGGGCACGGCGTGCAGGTCGGCGAGGACAACTACCTTCTGCCCAGTGATGCGCCCCGGCTCACCGGCATCTCCGTCCTGAAGAATCGCACCGTCCTCCTGCGTGACACCGTGATGGTGGCGCTCGAGGAAGCCGGAGCCAGGAACAAGGTCATCATCCTCGACTGCTGCCGGGACAATCCCTTCGCCGCCCAACTGGAGACCGCACTGGCGCAGGTGGGGAAAAGCGTGCGAACCAAAAGCGTGGGCGAGATCAGCGGCTACGGCCCCGGTTTCTACCTCGCCTTTGCCACCAGCCCCGGCACAACCGCAGACGATGGCAATGGCCACCGTAACAGCCCCTTCACCGCCGCCCTTCTCAGAAGCCTCCCCACCAGCGCCAGCAAGGATATCGACTTCTTCTTTCGCGACGTGAAGAAGCTGCTGGGCCAGGAGCAGGTGAGCTGGACCAACCACAGCCTGAACGACAGCTTCGCCCTCGCTGCAGCGAGCATGGCCAAGACACTCCCCGCCCCTCCGGCAGCAGAGATGCTCCCTCCACTGGCACCTGCTCCCAGCCCCTCCGTCATGCCAACCGCCTCACTGCCCCTGCCTGCGCTGCCCCCGGGCAAGGAGCTGCAGCATGCCACGGCCAAAGAGGAGGTCGCCGCTGCCCGCAAAGCACGCAATGCGGAGAACATCTCTGAAGCACTGGATCACCTGCGCATCGCAGATCTCCGCGTGCCCAATCATCCCGAAATCCTGGCGGAAATGGCCCTGACCTATGAGGCCATGGGGCTGAAGGTAAAAGCCCGCAGCTACTGGACACAAGTCAGCGCCCTCGGGGAGGCTGAATCCGGAGGCTATCATCAGCTTGCCGTCAGCAAGCTGCTTCTTGCAGAAGCGATTTCATCCGGCACTCATTCATACTCGCACATGCTCCCCGAGCGCGGGTACTTCGATTCACGCGAAGTCTTCCTCGGCACCGCTTACGCGGCCTACAACAGCCACTCGCGCCGCATCGTCATCCGGCGGGCCCAGTCCAGACTGAAGGAAACCGCCCACTACCGCGGCATCGTGGATGGCGACATGGGCCCCACCACCCAGAAGGCAATCCTCGACTGGCAGAAATTGCACGGTCTGGAAGTAACGGGCCGGCTGGATCACAAGACCCAGGTGAGCCTGCAACTCACCCAGATTCCGGAAAGTACCCCACCCGCATCCAGCAGGCCGGCCGCGAGCACCAGCAGCCCCTCTGTGCCCGCGCCCACCCCCACGGCCACACCTGCGCCCAGCACGAAGTCTGGCAAACCAGAAGCAGCCAGGCTCAGTGACATGAAGAAAAAGATCAGTCTCTAACCCCCTCATGAAACGCCTGGGCTTCCTCTCACTCCTCCTTTTCAGCCCACTGCTGTCCGCCGCAGAACGGGTCGCGCTCGTCATCGGCAACAATGACTATTCTGAACTCTCTGAGAGCAGGCAACTCACCAGTGCAGTGAACGACGCAAAGGACGTCGCCGCCGCGCTCAAGGCACTTGGCTACACGGTGGTCTCCGGGGATGCGATCGCCAACGCCGACCGGAACACCATCATCACAGCCACCGAAACATTCGCAAGCAGGGCAAAAAACGCAGACGCGGCGGTCTTCTACTTTTCCGGTCACGGCATTCAGGTGGGCGAGGATAATTTCCTCATGCCCTCAGACACCCCGCGCCTCACCGGCTACTCCGTGCTCAAGAATCGCAGCATCCACCTGCGGGAGGTCGTCATGGTCGCTCTGGAGGAAGCCCAGGTGAAGACCAAGGTCATCATCCTCGACTGCTGCCGGGACAACCCCTTTACGGCCCAGCTGGATCAGGCGCTCGGTCAGATCGGCAAGAGCCTGCGCACCAAGGGCGGGCTCGGAGAGATCAGCGGCTACGGCCCAGGTTTTTTCCTTGCCTTTGCCACCAGCCCCGGCACCATCGCCGATGATGGCAACGGCAAGCGCAACAGCCCCTTCACCGACGCCCTCCTGACCCACCTGAAAACGAGCGCCGGGGATGACATCACCCCCCTCTTCCGCAGAGTGAAGGCCACCGTGCGTGACCACAGTGGCGTCGATCAAGTGCCGTGGACCAATGACAGCCTGCTGGAGAGCTTCGCCTTCGGCAAACAACAGACACCGGCGGAAGTCGCGCCCCCAACGCCCCCACCTGCCCCTGCTGCCGCCGCAGCATCAGCTCCGAAGACAGCGGGCGACTTAAAAGGGTGGGAAATGCTGCACCACGAGGAAAAGGATTACGTCGCCGCAACCAGCATCTCCAA
This sequence comes from Verrucomicrobium sp., assembly GCA_041287975.1. Taxonomy (GTDB): domain Bacteria; phylum Verrucomicrobiota; class Verrucomicrobiia; order Verrucomicrobiales; family Verrucomicrobiaceae; genus Verrucomicrobium. The sequence goes on from JBGGMQ010000554.1 coordinate 2,353, forward strand.
GTTCTACAGATTCACATCGCTGGAGTTCAGCAAGTCCCGCATCAAGTTCACCTCCCCCGTTTTGGTGATGAACGGCACCCCGGGCAGCCGGGACTTCTTCATCAACAATATGAAGATGGTGCTGAACTATCCCGTGCTTCAACTCAACCAGAGTATCTACATCTCGCGTCTCGATCTTTGCAAGATCATCGATCCGGTGCTCCGCCCCAGCTACATCGGCCAGCACACGGGCTTCGACACCGTCATCCTGGATCCTGCCATCCTCGAGTCCAAGCTAGGCCCCAGTACCTCGCAAGCTCCAGAAGCGGACTACCCACTGAAGCTCGCCCGGGCCATGCGAACAGATCTGGAGAAGCGCGGGCTCAAGGTGGTGCTCACGCGTGAGGACAACACCCCTCTTTCCGTCGAAGCCAGATCCCTTCAGGCCAACTCAACTCCGAGGAGCATCTACCTCCACCTCCAATTCAAGAACGGCACCAAAGGGGTACGCGGCATCGAATCGATTGCCCTGGCACCTCAAGGCGCACCGGGACCGAACTTCCCGGATCAGCCAGAAGAGCTTGGCGCGTTTCCGGGTAACAAGCGTGATTCTGAAAACATCGCCTTGGCCACCGCCTTGCAGGCCAGCGCCGTCCACAACCTGCGTCTCACAGACGGCGGTGTGCACCAGGCGCGCATCGAGGAGCTCCGCGCACTCGAGCAGCCGGGAGTCAGCTTCGTCGCCGGCTACTTGACCCATCCTTCCGATGTCGCGTTGATCAAGACAGACAAGTTCCACAAGGACATGGCCCAAGCCCTCGGCCGCGCCATTGAGAACTTTCGTCGAGCCGTGGGGAAGAAGGAGAAACCTTAGGAAACAACCTCCGTGACATAGCCACGGACGCCCGGGTGTGTCCAGCCATGCCCGGCGGCAGGCTTAGATTCACCA
>JBGGMQ010000555.1:0-9519 GCA_041287975.1 Verrucomicrobium sp.
GTGCCGGAGTCGCTGATGGTGAATGCGCCCGTGCCGGTGAGCGTGTAGCCACTCGTGGCAAAGTGCAGGCCCTGCACTCCGAGACTGACATTGTCATTGAGGGTGACCGTGCCCCCACGGAGGCCGCCGAACACGGCACCATAGCCGTCCTGCCAGGTGAGATTGGCGCCGGAACCATCGCTGTCGGTCCAGCGAGCATCGGTGAAGTTCCACGTTCCCGTGCCTCCGGTGAGGATGCCATCCGCGCTGGTACCGTTGCCATCCCAGAACTGCAGACCGTCAGTGGTGACGGTGAGTTGCACTTCCTTCAAAGTTTCGTTCACCACGATGCCGCCATCAAAGAAATAGCCAGCCTGCCACAAGCCGATGGTGGGAGTGGCGTTGTGCACCAGGCCGCCATCCCAGGCGATGAGGGTGTAAGTGCCCAAACCTCCGAGCGAGAGGATGTCCACGATCCCGCCATTCAGGGTGAGGTTGCCGGAGGAGCCGGAGCCTTCCAGATTTTGAACAACATCAATGAGGTCATTGGTAGGGCCGCCGATGACATTGGGAGTGCCGAGTTCAAAGGCCACGTGGCCTGAAGGCCCGAGGACAAGCTCGCCGAGGCTAATTGTGCCTGGGCTGAGGCCGGGGGAAATGGTGCCGCCATTCTCCACAGTGACGACGCCGGTGACCTTGCCATTGCCTGCGAGAGTGCTGCCGTTTTTGACGGCAAGCGAAGCCGAGCCCGTGGCAGAGCCGGAGGCGTTCGTCACGCGCAGAGTGCCCGCGCTGATGGAGGAGTTGCCCAGGAAGGTGTTCGCATTGGCAAGAACGACGGTGCCGGCACCGACTTTGTTGATGCCACCGCTGCCGGTGAGGAGACCGGTTAGGGTGAAGACATCGACGGCATCGAGCGCTCCAAGATTGACGGTACCGTTGAGGGAGATGCCGCCCGTGGCGCTGAGGGTCAGTTGCGTGGTGTTGCCCAGTTCCTTGCGCGCGGGGTCCACTCCTCCGAGGAACTGTGAAGCACTGCCACCGCGAATAGTGGAACCATCGGCAAAAGTGATCGTGCCACCCGTCGTGATGGAGTTGGTGCCTCCTGCTACCAGAGAAGCCCCACTGCCAAGGGAGAAGGAAGAGCTGGCACCGGTCAGTTGAAGGGAGCCCGCAACGACCTGGGCTGCGGTGACAATGTCGCCATTGATGTCTCGCACGCTGTTGTCCACTTCGTTCGCGGCGTAGAGATAAAGGGTTCCTCCATTGACGGCGAAGGCGGTGTTATTGCCTAGAAATGTATTGCTGCCGCCGAGCGCCCAGGCTCCGTCACCAGTCTTGGTGATGGGCAGGTTTGAAACGGTATTTTCCCGGCTCATGGGGTCGCGCATGTCCAGCAGGGCATTGGTTTGGGTGAGGATGTCAAAACTGCCGCCGTTGAAATAGATGGAACTGGCCACCCCGTTGGCGGTGTTGCCCGTGAAGAGGCTTGTCTTGCCGGAACTGGTGGTGAAATTGATCGCGTTGTTCAGACTGTAGATCGCCCCGCCACGGGCCTCGGCGCTGGTGGTGCCGACGGCCTCGACGTGATTGTTGGAGAAGGTCACGTTCGTAAGATTCAGCGTGGCTCCGCTAGTGAAAATTGCCCCGCCGTAGGCGAAGGCCCTGGCCTCGATATTGGCTGAGACATCCATGCTCGCACTCGCGCTGGCGCTGGCGTAAGCGTAGTTGTTGGAAAAAGTGGCGTTGGACAAGCTCAGCAGGCCGCCATTGTGATAAATCGCCCCGCCCCGGGCATAGGCAAAAGCAACGGAGTCAACATCGGTGGCGATGCCTGTATCGCCGTAGGCGATGGAATCGGAAACGGCCCTGGCGTAGTTGCTGGAGAAGCTCGCGTTGGAGAAACTCATCGCTCCGCCTTCATGATAGGCGGCACCGCCATGGGCCAGGGTCTCTGAGTAGGCGGAAGCTATGGGGAAGGAGTAGTAGCTGCCGTTGGCAGTAGCGCTGGCTTCGGCTTTCGCGTAGTTGTTGGAGATTGAGACATTGGTAAGGTTAAACGCGCTGTCCTTGCTGTAAATCGCTCCACCAAACGCGGAGTTTCTGGAATCAGCTGTGACGGGATTGAACTCTTCCACGAAGGATTCAGAGTAAGCCTGGGCGTAATTGCCTGAGAAGGTGACGTTGAACAGATCCAGCGTGCCATCCTTGGTGTAAAATGCTCCACCGTGGGCGTGGGCATTGTTGTCGGCGTTGGCGGAGGCAACGTTGTTGAGGAAACTGCCATTGGTAAAAGCCAATGTGCCAGAGTCATTGTAGAAGGCTCCGCCGCGGGATTCGGCGTTGGCGCTGCTGTCCTTTTCAGCGTAACTGAGGCTGGATGAAAGAGCCTTGTTGGTGGAAAAGTCCACATTGAAAAGGTTCAAGACGCCTCCTTTATTGAAGATGGCTCCACCAATGGCGTAGGAGTTGGTGTTGGTGGAAGCCGTGGCTTCATTTCCGTTGCGAGCGGTTGCTTCGGCGTTGGCCTCGTTGCCGGTGAATGTGACCTGACGGAGGCTGAGTGTGCCGGTACCCTGATAAATGGCTCCACCGTTGGCTTCTGCATCGGCGCTGGAATTGATGGAGTTGGAGGTGATATCGGCAGTAGCAGAGTTCTGAGTAAAGGTGACGTCGTGTAGAGCCACCTTGCCGCCCTTGTGAAAGATGGCGCCGCCTTGGGCGAGACCTGCGGCCTGAGCTGCGTTGTAAGCGGATGCTTCGCTGTAAGCAAAGGCTGCGTTAAAGGAGAAGGAGGAGTTGCCGATGCTCATGAATCCGCTGTCAAGGTAGATCGCCCCACCATAACCCTGGCTGAGCGCCATGGCCGTGGCAATGTATCCGGCGGCGGTCCCCTTGGCGGTGGAGCCCCCACTGGCATCGTTGCTGTAGAAATCGATATTGGAGAGATTGATCGTGCCGCCCAGGCTGTAAATGGCCCCGCCATAGGATTCAGTACCAGTGGTTCCACTGGCATTGCCGGAGTTGTTGACACCGTTGATGTTTGTATTCGCGTAGGCGCTGTTGTTGGTGAACAAGACCTGGTTCAAGCTCAATGTGCCACCTTGATCGAAGATCGCCCCACCGTATGAAGTGGCGATGGCGAAGGGTGCGACCATATTGTTCAGCAGGATGTCGTCGTAAGACAGATTGTCATCGAAGACCAGCGAGTAGCTGTTGTCCGGATTCAGTCCGCCGCGCAGATCGAGGAGGGAGCCGGATCCCATGGAGATGACCCCACCATCAAGTCCGCCGTTAGGGATGAAACCCTCAAACGTCAGGGAGGCAGGCTCACTGGCAATGAAGGCAGCGTGATTCGCGGCAAGGGCAAGGTACCTGGAGGTGGCAGGCCCCAAAGAGGTGCTGGCGGCGTTGTTGAAAAAGGCGGCCGGATTGGCATTGCGGGCGGCAGTGACAGCAGTGTCATAGTCAGACCGGGCTGAATCAAGCAGGCTGAGATTGGCCAGCGTAGGGTCCGCTGCATAGGCGCTGATGGCGGCCTTGAGCTCTGCAGCGCGAGTCTGGAGCGTGCTGAGTTCGTGTCCCGCCGCAGGCGAGACGACTGGGGGATTGGGAATTACCACTGGCACGGGTGTTTGCGCATGAACGAGCGAGTGTGCGGGAAGAAAAAGCGTTAGGAAGGCACCTGAGAGATAGAGGGAGATTCGAGAGCGCTTTGTCATGGAGAGGAGGGGCGGGGGGGTTGGCGGGAAAATTTGCAGGGAGCCAGTCAGGAAAGGCTGTCGGGTTGGTCAAAAAACATGCGTAGCTGGTGTGCCTGAGTTCAGTGAAGCCCTCCGCCACCTGCGGCCGCTGAATGAGCGTTGTTAGTCATGCTTGTTAGTTCTTGAGGTGTTTGCAGCAGCGCAAGGGCGAATGGATGTGCGGTACTCTTCCCGCAGGCGAGGGATGGTTACGGAACTTTCAGACCCTGTTTGGCTCCTGATACCCGAGTCCTCGCGGGAAACGTGCAGCCTTTCGTGCTGAGGAAAGAACCTCAGCTCCGTGCAGCCTCGAAGAAGATGTTCGACTTCGAAGCAAACTCAACACGCCACTGCGTATTTCTTGGGGCAACCACCTGGAAAAAGGGGGTCTTGTTATAAGGTGGACCGATCGTCGAACCTATGATGCGTTTTGTCGCACTGTTGGTGGGGCTTCGCCCTGGAAATATTTTGGGGCCACCTCTTGGGAAAGGGACACATTGTTACGGACTGAGCCGTTTGTCGAACCTATGTTGCGTTCTGCCGCATTGTCGAAGGAACTTTACCCAGGCTTGGTTCTGCAGGCGACCACCTGGAAAAAGGGGTGCCTTGTTATAGGTTGAACCGATCGTCGAACCTATGTTGCGTTTTGTCGCACTGTCTGCGGGACTTCGCCCTGGCAAACTTTTTTAGGGCGACTTCTTGGGAAAGGGGCGCCTTGATACAGGCTGAGCCTCTCGTCCGAACCTATGTTGCGTTACTGACGGGTCTTTGCCCGGGCACGAATCTACAGGCAACCTTTTAGAACCTGTTTGGATAAAAACATCCGGGTGTGGCAGGTTGATTTAAGGGAATGAGATAAGAGCGGCTTCGCCCGGACTGAACACTGCCCCCTCCGGGTTGCGGTCCTTTTGGGCCTGGACGGCGTTGCTCATCGGTTGTGAATCTCGATTCACGCCCTCTTCGCGCCTTGTCCAAACTCAAGATGACTCGCAACACCCCCGGCGTTTTTGTCCAAAGAGGTGCTGAGGAAAAGGGCGTCTTGCTGTAGGCTGAACCGATCGTCGAACCTGTGTCGCGTTTTGTCGCGCTATCGGCGGGACTTCGCTTTGGCCTTCACCAGAGCTTTGCGCTTGGCCACGGGACGGCGGGTGGTGCGGGTCGCAGGCTTGGCTTTGGCGATGACCGCTTTGGCGGCAGGTGCCGTCGCGATGACGGGAGTGAGATCTTCGGTGTCAGCGGTACCGTCCTTCTCTGCCAGCTGAGCGCGGAGAGCCTTCACCTCCAGTTCCAGCTCGGAAAGCCGACGGGAAGTGGCTTGGAGGCGGGTGGCTGTGACGCGGGCGATGAATTCGTAGAGGGAGGCGTAGAAGGCCGGGTATTCCTCACGGGGTTTGATGTCCTGGAGGAACTTCTGGTCTACGGCGAGGCAGACGGAGGGCTTGGAGGCCACCACCGTGGCGGAGCGCTTGTCTTCATTCACCCGTGCCAGTTCACCGAAGACTTCCCCGGTGCGGCTGATGGTGGCGAGAGTCTTGCCGTCTTTGCAGACGTCCATGGCTCCGCTGAGCAAAATGTAGATGCGGGAGTCCACGGCTCCTTCCTGAATGATGGGGTCACCGATTTCGCATTGGATGTAGCTGCTGGAGTTCAGTACATCATCGAGCTGCTCTTCACTGAACGAGCCCAAAAAGGGCACGGAGCGCAGGGAATCAGGCACCTGACCATGCTCGTGAATAAACGCGAATTCTTTCATGTGAGTAGGATTGTGGCAAAAAGCGGGAAGGAAGGAAAGCGTGCAGTGCTGACAGCTAGCAAAAAGCAAGCCGACGTGGCGAAGTGACAAGGCTCCTGCTGGAACCGTTCATTTTCAATGAGAAACTCCTTCATCTGGAGACCGGCGGATGGCAAAATCGCAAGGTTGCGAATCTTTCGTCACCTCGCTAAAGTGCCGCCCCCATGAAAATCCACCCCGGTCTGCGCTGTCTCCTGTTCAGCTGCCCTCTGTCGCTGGCACTTGCTTTGACTCAATGTGAAAAGAAAGAGGCTCCGAGTTCCGATGCTCCGTCGATGTCGGCACCCTCTGCCGGCGCGGGTGGTTCGGCCCCTGCGCCAGTGCCTACAGCGCCGCCAAAGGCGCCGTCTCTGGCGGATCACGCCGGAAAAGTTGGCTTTGCCGGGAACCTGCCTGTGGGTACGGAGCTTTACATCGGCACGGCGAAACTGAAGCAGCACATCGACAACCTGACGAAGTCTGCCTGGTGGAAGGACATCAACGCCCTCGTACAGGACAAGACGCCTGCTCCAACAGCAGGGGATACGACCGTGCAGACCTTCCAGCAATTGTGGGGGGATGACGTCTTCATCGCGGGTGGCACCGGCTTTGCCCAGACCGCCATCTTCATGCGAGACCTGAACCGCCTCTACAATGAGGTCTACTTCAAGGCCTTGATGACGGGCGGGGCCATGAGCCTCCAAGGGGAGTCTGTGGGAGCGAATCCTTTGATCTACCTCCAGTCCTTCCTCAACGATCCGAACTCCCTGGATCGCCTGGCCTCCCTGCTCACCCGCCTGGAACTGCCTCCTCTGCTGATCGGGATCAAGTCGGACAAGACGGAGGATGCTCTGAAGTTCCTCAACAACACCCAGCAGCTTGAGGAAAAGAAGATCTTCGTGATGAGCGATCTTCAAACTCCTGCGGGACACACGTTCCGCGTGGCTACGATCGACATGACCACGCTGCTGCCTGACGCCACGCTCGCCCCATTGCTGGCCCAGCTTCCAGAGACTTTGCCGGATCAGACGCGCAAGTCGATCGAGACGGCGCTCAAATCCCTGCAGGCCAAGAAATTCAAGCTCGCCTGGGGCGTGGTGAATGGTCACCTGCTCCTCGCTTCCGGGATGAATCTGGATCACCTTAATCTGGCTCCCAGCCCTGCACAGTCACTGCTGTCGAAGCCCGAGTTTGCGCACCTCCTTCCCTACGCTGGCAAGGAGCTTGCAGGCCTGATCTATGCGGACGCGGCGAGCGTTGCTGCCTTCAATGACGATCAACCCTTCGTGCCCATGCTGCGCGGAGTCGTGAACTCCATGAAGGAGAATGAAACCTTCAAGGAAATGGGCGGTGTGCTCGACAAGCAGTTGGGCGAGCTCTCGCCGCTGGAGGCCACGGTCTACAACGCCGGGCCGACCAGCGCACTTGTAGCCGCAGGATGGTGGGACAAAGGCATCCATCTGGAGTCCTTCGGCGGCATCACCTCCCGGTTCATGGAGTCAGGCAAACCTCTGAATTTCTCGCGCCTTTTTGACAAGGCAGGCGTGGTCTTCGGCATTGGCTACCATCGCAATGAGGCCTATGGCAAAGATTTCCGCGCCTGGATGGAGAAGCTGGTGAGCATGCTCTACACGGGTGCGCAGGAACTGGTGAAAGCGGGCATCGCGGGCCCCGAAGGCGGGCAGCAGTTCGCCCAGTTTGAATCCACCTTCCTTCCCACACTGTTGAAGATCTACCAGGCTGACAAGGACATGGACGACTTCGGCATGGGCAGTGAGCTGGCCTTCATCCTGGATGTGAATGGCAAGATGCCTGAGATCATGTTTGCTCCACCAGAATCCAAGGGGATGCAGATTCCTCGCATCACCACTGTGGGTGAGGTGAAGAATCGTGCAGAGCTGGCGAAGGGCTGGACCACGATCAGCGAATCTCTCAATGGCCTCGCCAAGCAAATGGGCGGCGGCAACCCTGATCCTGCAGCCGCGGCCATGTTCATGCTGCCCCAGCCCATCAGTTCGGACAAAAACGGAGTGACCTCCTACTTCTTCGGCATGCCGTTCTTCGCCGGGGACTTGCTCCCCGTGGCCAGCGTGAATGACAAGCTGCTCTTCCTGAGCTCGTCCAAAGAGGCGGCGGATTTCTATGCAGGAGAGCTCAGCGAACCGGCCACCAAGACCGTGGATGGCTTCGTCTGGAAGCTGGATGTGTCCGCCCTGGCAGACTACGCCAGCACGGCCTCGAAGCTGAACCCCAGCGCTACGCCGGAGCAGACGAAGCAGCTGACCGAGACTCTCAAGTGGGTGAAGCCGCTGCGCGCCATGCAGGGGCACATCTATGAGGAGAAGGGCATTCCCAGAAACTCCCTGAGCTGGGAGATCACAGACGTGATCACCTTTGACTGAGTCAGCTGGACAATCCCAGGGTAAATTCCGTGAACCGTCTCTACAGCACCTTTGACACGGAGCACCCGAAGCCCCGCCTGACCTCAGGCGGGGATCACCGGACGCCGTTCCAGATTGACCGCGATCGTATCCTGCACAGTGCTGCCCTGCGACGGCTCCAGGGCAAAACGCAGGTGTTCTACTCGTTCCTTGGTGGGGAGTACGACTTTTACCGCACCCGGTTGACTCACAGCCTGGAGGTGTCGCAGATCGGGCGTTCCATCTGCGACTGGCTCACCAGCAAGGGCGATCCTCTTGGAGAGTCTGAGTGGGTGGATGCGGACCTCGTGGAAGCTGCCTGCCTCGCGCATGACCTGGGGCACCCGCCCTTTGGCCACACGGGGGAGCGGGCGCTACATGAGCTGATGGAGCCCTACGGTGGCTTTGAAGGCAATGCCCAGACGCTGCGACAGCTCACCGTCACTCTCTTTGCGGAAAGCCGGGACGGAATCAATCCCACCCGTGCCCTTCTCGACGCGGTGCTGAAGTACAAGACGCTCCACTTCGAGGCGCAGGGTGCCCCCAATCACTATCTGTACGACGACCAGGAGACGTATCTGGACTTTGTCCTGGGATCCCAGGCTTTCCCGCCGGAACTCGATCCGGGCAAGGCGCGCAACAGCTTCAAGTCCCTGGAGTGCCAGATCATGGACTGGGCGGATGACACGGCCTACTCCATCAATGACCTGGCTGATGCCATTCAAGCGGGCTTCATCACCATGCTGAAGCTGGAGGCCTGGGCATCGGCGAAGTCACTCACGGATGTAGAGGCTGCTCATGTGGAGTTCCTCCTGAAAGCGATGAAGGACCGCAAGGTGGAAGCCCGCCTGGGCAGGAGCATTGGCGAAAACATCCGGGCGTGTTCCCTGGAATACCGGGTCAACTTTTTGAGCGCCAGCACGCGCCGCTACCACTTCGGGCTGGTGGTGGATCCCGCCATTGCTGCCAAAGCGAAGGTCAACAAACGCATTGCCCGGGAACTGGTGTTCGACACGCCCCAGCTTCAGCAACTGGATTTCAAGGCCGCAGGAGTGATCAAACGGCTCTTCACCGCGTTGCGGGAGCATTACATCGAACCTGACGCCCGCAAACGCACCCTTCACCTGCTACCGGACCCAGTGGCCCACGCCATCAAGGCGGAGCCAGACGTGAAGATGCGGGCCCGTCTGGTGTGCGACTGGATTGCGAACCTCACGGATCGCAGCGCCTTCCGCGTGCACCAGCGTCTGTTTGACACCAGCGCCGGCGCTTTGGGGGATCTGCTCTAAGAGGGGGGGGCGAATTCACCTCATGGGTTGTCGAGGCAGTGGGGTGGATCCAAGCGCGATCACATAGACCCACCGCCCCTGTCTCATTCACTGGGTGCGCCGACATTTATGTCGGCCGATGCTCGACAGGAGACGTTCGTTGCCGACATGGATGTCGGCGCACCCAGCGGATTGCCGGAGGGGTTGAAGGGTGGCCCAAGCACTTCCACCCTCCTTTCCAAGCCGCACCTACAACATGGCGACAGCCCTGGGAGCGCTGCCTTCTCGGCGGCCCGCGCACGTCTCCAGACGCCTGAGCAGAATAAATTCTGCGCTCC
>JBGGMQ010000556.1:0-3272 GCA_041287975.1 Verrucomicrobium sp.
CCTTTCTGCATGGCAAAGGTGCCACTCCCGCCTGGAAGGATGAAGACGGTCGGCCACTGCTGGGGTTGATTCCTCTCAATATGGCGAGCTCCATCTTGATGGTCCTCGGCAAGGACAATCAGGACTACCTCTCCTTCTGTCCCCACGGGGCGGGACGCAATGTGTCACGCTCGGCGATGCTGCGGGACTACAAGAATGACGAGGGTGAACTCGATGAAAAACGCGTGGCTCAAGCCCTGGCCGAAAGCACCAAGGACATCCAGGTGCGTTGGTTCTACGGCAAAGCAGATCTCTCCGAGTCGCCCTTGGGCTACAAACCTGCCGCGCAGGTGAAAGCCCAAATCCAGCAGTTTGGTCTGGCAGACGTCGTGGCCGAGATCGAGCCCCTGGGCTCCATCATGGCTGGTGATTCAGGCCCACCGCCGTGGATCCGGCGCAAGGAGGAACTTACCCCCAAACAGCTTCGCGCCATCGAGCACCGCAGTGACCGCCGCAAAGAACGGCAGCGTCTGCGAGACGTCGATGATGTGGAGGCGCCTGACTCCGAGTTTTAGGAAATAGGCTCGACCTGGTTTCAGAATGCATCAGCTCTGACCAGCGTTCACCCCGGCTTCAAGTCCTGTGGCAACCTGGCCTGTCAGTTCCGTCTTGTTGTCAGCAGGAACCACCGGGATGCCCGGCAGATTGACGGTAAAGAAAGAGCCTTCTCCTGGTTCGCTCTTCAGACTGATCGTGCCTCCCATGAGTTGCACAAGCTGGCGCGTAATGCTGAGCCCGAGACCTGTGCCTCGCCGGCCGTCGGCCGCACACACCTGCTCATAGTCGCCAAAGATGCGTTGCTGATCGGCGCGGGCAATGCCCGGCCCCGTGTCGGAAACGCGCAGTTGGAGATCATACTTGGGATGGGTGCCCGGGACTTTCGCTCCAAAAGCCTCCAGCGCGATGCTACCTTCGGAGGTAAACTTCAGAGCGTTGGATACCAAGTTCACCAAGACCTGCTTCACCCGCAAAGGATCAAGCATAAGCATGGGCGGCACCTCGGGCGAGGTGCGGCAGATGAAGGCGAGCTTCCTGTCACAAATTTGTGGTCCTTGCAGCTGTTCAGTTTCACGCAGGATTTGCCGGATCGACACGGGTTCCGGCGTCAGGTTGAGCCGGCCAGCCTCAATGCGGGAAAGGTCGAGCAGGTCATTCACAAGACAGAGCATGGATTTCCCGCTCGTCTGAATGGCTTCCACACACTCACGGCTCACCTTTTTGTCTGAAGCATGGCTTAGCAGCTCCGCATAGCCCAGGAGCGCGGTCATGGGGGTACGAATTTCGTGACTGACATTGGCCAGGAAGCGACTCTTCATCTGGCTGGCATGCTCAGCTTTGGCCCGGTCGAGCTCCAGCATGGCCGCCTTTAATGCGGACTTCTGGGCCCGCTTCATGAGGGCAAGGCCGACTGCTGCAATGATCACAGCGAGCACGGCACTGGAAATGGCCGTGACGTTCATGCTGTGCAGATGCCCGAGTCGGCGCGCATTGCGTTTTTCAAAGAGCAGCTGTTCGCGTCCGAGGCCCTCATCAAGCCTGGCCTGCAACGCCCGGGTAGTGCCCCGACCTTCGTCAACCAGGGGAATCAAGCTCTTGGGATCGGCAAGGCCACCACGCTGGGCAACCATCAGGTCAAAAGAGGCAAAGCGCGATTGCACCAGTTCAGAGACACGCTTGAGCAGCTCCTGCTGAGGAGCGCTGTCCACTGTCATTTCCTGAACTCGCCGCAGTTCCAGCAGCGCATCAGCGCGGCTCTGGCCCATCAGCGCAAGACTCACCGTGTCTCCCGCCAGAGCGTAACTCCTGGCCGTCGCTTCAGCCTCACTCAATAGTGCCCGCAGCCTTAGAAAGCGGGCCATCACTTCATCCGTGTGCAGGACGCGAGCCACGCTCAGCTCCGTCAAATGAGCGCTGCGGATCGTGGCCCCCAAGGCCACCAGCAACAAAATCGCTGCGGCAATAAAGAGTTGACGATGCCAGGATCGGATCATGGGAAGAGCAGTGAAGTTTGAGATCCGAAAGTCCCGATGGACCTCGCAAGAGAACAGAGCACGGCCTGAAGAAAAAGAATCCTGCAGGCACGGCACACGGGCTTGCAGGAAAAAGGATCCCCGCCTCATGCGAGTGAGACGGGGCAACTTCTAATTCGGGCGCGGAGCGATTCCGGCCTTAGTTGGTGGCGTCTTTTACCGCTTCCTTGGCATCTTTGGCGGCATCTTTCACACCTTCGGCGGCGTCTTTGGCAGCATCCTTCACATCTTCAGCCGCATCTTTGGCTTTCTCGTTCTCGCGCATGTTGAGTCCGTCTTTTACGGATTCACCCACGCTCTTGGGCTTCTCTTCACAGCTGGTGATGAGCAGCGCGGATGCACCGGTCAGGAACAAAGCGGCGGCGACGAGGAGGCTGGATTTAAGGTCGTGTTTCATAGCTTTAGTCAGTTGGAGGTTGTTTGGGTTGAGGGGGTATTGGCTTGGGTTGTCGGTTGTCTTCTGGTTTTGGGGGAAATGAATGGGGCACCGGATGTCTCAGCGCTTTTCGGTCAGGCTCAGGATGCCGGTGATGATCAGGTAGATCCCGACCACGTAATTCAAGAGGGCTGGGAAGATCAGCACACAAACGCCTGCAATGATGGCGACGATGGGATGGAGCAGTTTGGAAGGCATGGTAGATAGCGCTGTTTGCGTCTGTCCCCTTACTTTCGCAGGAATGAATCCAACCTTACCAAAGGGCTGTAAGCGCCTCACGTTGAACATCGTTTCCACCAACTCCTCAGAACTTGCACTCTGCTATCCTTGCAATATGCAAGTAGTTTGGCAGTCGCTGCCGTGCTTTTTGCAGCCGTTGGGGAGAGATGCGTGAGTTCGGGCGGAGGTGAGTTGCATCAGTTTGCCAGACGAGCGTTCCGCTTGTCTCGAATGTCCCTCGTCGAAACATTGCCCGCAGGACACCTGCGCTCCCGGAGCCCAAGAGCGAACGCCACACTGACCACCCTTGGCTCATCGGCTGGATCCAGCGGGTCGCAACAGGGATTGAAGTGGGTGGCAAAGGACGTTTGATTGACGCTTTACGGGAAGCCCCCCTTCGCTGGCGGCAGCCCTGGGAGCGCTGCCGTCTCGGCGGCTGGCGAGCGTCTCCCGACCGCCTGAGCAGACTGAAGCCTGCGCTCCCAATGACGACGCCGCGTGGGTTGAAGTTTGGGGTTTGGACGATTGTTGATACGAGCCAGTAGCGA
>JBGGMQ010000557.1:0-5109 GCA_041287975.1 Verrucomicrobium sp.
ACGCCGCTGCAGTCGGCGATGCTGTTCCACAGTCTCAGGTCACCGGGGCTGGGAGCCTATGTTCAGCAGTTCATCATCAAGCTGCACGAGCCTCTGGACGTCGCGAGATTTGAGTCTGCATGGCGGCATGTAATCAAGCGCCACGAGGTGCTGCGCACACGTATCTGCACCGACAGCGCGGGAAACTTCGTGCAGTATTTCACTGGGCAGGCGGAATTGGAATTTGAAATCCGCGACCTGCGGTACTTATCAAAATCCGATCAGACGAAACAGATTGAAGAGTTCCTCGCAACGGATCGACGGCAGGGGTTCGATATTGCCAATGGCAACCTTTCACGATTCCACCTCTTAGTCCTTGGCGAAGTTCTCTCCCAGTTTGTCTGGACTTCCCATCATGCGATCCTGGACGGTCGCTCACGGCGGGAAGTGCTCCAGGAAGTCTTCGCCATCTATGATGTGGATGAAAGCACTCCCAGCCGTGCTTTGAAAGAGAGACCCAGCTTCACCGAGCATCTTCAGTGGATGCAGCAGAGGGAAGTTGCGGGAGCGAAGCGGTTTTGGCGCGAGTTGCTTGCCGGTCTGGATCAGCCCGCTGTATTGAACTTCGGATTCGCGCAGCAAAATCATTCGGATCCCACCCAGACAACCGGAAGACATCAAATGCTTCTGGACGAAGAGCTGACCTCTTCACTTAAAGCCCTTGGAAACCGTCTGGACGTCACCCTCAACACCTTGCTTCAGGGTGCCTGGGCCATCCTGCTCAGCCGCTACACAGGTTGCGAAGACATCGTTTTCGGAGCCGTCCGGGCCTGTAGACAGGGTGGTTTGCCTCATGCCGACAAAGTGATTGGCCCTCTGCTCAACACCGTGCCCGTGCGCATCATCTGCAACGGGGACGAAACTCCACTGGCGGACTGGTTGAAAGGAGTTCGTGCGCAGTGGGTCGCCATGCGGACTTATGAGCATCTGCCTCTTGCCCTGATCCAGGAGGAAAGTCCGCTCGATCCGGGAGTGGCGCTTTTTGAAAGCCTGGTATCCTTTGAAAATCATCACCTCACCGCGAGTCTTCGCAAGCTTGGCCCAGCGTTCTCCCGCCGGGAGTTTGAGTTGCAAGCCTCCACTCACTACCCCCTCGTTTTATCAGGTTACGGTGGCAGTGAACTGCTGCTTGAGATAGTTCACGATAGAACCCGCTTTGGAGACTTCACTGCCTCAGAGATACTGCGCCATCTCACGTACCTGCTCCGGCAGTTTGCAGAGCAGCCGACGCAGTATGTCTCAAAGTTCAGACTTCTGCCTCCCGACTGCGAGGCGGGATTGCTTGGGAAGATCAATCCCCCGGGTGATGTGCTCAATGAAGTCCGGACACTGGCGCAGATCTTTGCGGACAACGCGGCTGAGCATCCAGAGTCTGTCGCGTTGGACGATGGCACCCATAGCCTCTCCTACCGCGAACTGGCGGCACGAGCGGGCCGGCTGACGGACCGTCTGCGAGCGGTGGGCCTCGCACAGGGCGACAGAATAGCCATCAGTGCGGATCGCACCATGGAGGTGGTCATCAGCATGATCGCAGTATTGAATCTTGGTGGCGTCTATGTTCCCCTTGATCCCACGGAGCCTCGCGAGCGGCTTCTCGGCATGCTTTCCGACAGCGGCGTGCAAGCAGTCCTCGCGAGCGAAGCACACTGGCACATTTTCTCACCGGACGAAGAGCGGCGCTGGAAGCTTCTCAGCCATGACGATGCGCTTGCGCAGACTGGACCCACCGAGATTGTTGCCGCCGCTCCCGGACAATTCCGGAAAGAAGAGGTCGCCTGTGTGCTGTACACCTCCGGATCCACCGGCCGGCCCAAGGGTATCTGCATCAAACACGCCTCCATCGCCAGCCTGGTGCTGAAAACAAATTATACAAACTTCACCCGGGAAGATGTCGTGGCCCAAGCGGCCAACTGTTGTTTCGACGCGGCCACTTTTGAGATCTGGGGGGCCCTTCTGAATGGCGCACGATTGTCGCTGATCTCCAGGGAGAAGCTTTTACAAGCAGACGATCTGGAGCAGGAAATTACCCGCAGGGGAATCACCGTGCTCTTTCTCACCACAGGATTGTGTCACGAGTTGGTGCGTCAGAAACCCGGTATGTTCCGGTGCCTGCGCCAGTTGGTGGTCGGCGGCGAGGTTCTGAGACCGGAGATCGCGAGCCAGGTCATGGCTCACGGTCCGCCCGTACGCTTTACCAATGGCTATGGACCAACGGAGACCACGACGTTTGCTGCTTTCCACGATGTCCTTGCATATGAGGACTGGACGCAACCGCTGCCCATCGGCCGCCCCATCTCGCGAGCCAGAGTGTATGTTCTGGACAAATCGCTACGCGCGCTGCCCGCCGGCATCCCAGGAGAACTCTACATCGGTGGGAATGGGGTGTCCGAAGGTTACCTCAATCACCCAGATCTGACGGCGGAGAAATTTGTAGCGGATCCGTTTGTGGACGGGGCCATTCTTTACCGCACGGGAGATTGGGGAAGAATCCGCCAGGATGGTGAACTGGACTTCCTGGGGCGCAAGGACGGGCAGGCTAAGATCCGCGGGCACCGGGTGGAGGTGGGGGAGATAGAGTCTGCACTGGCGCGGCATCCGGCCGTGCAGGAAGGCGTGGTGACGATTCAAGGTCCAGAAGGTGATGTGGAGCAGACGCATGTTATCGGCCATGTGGTGTTCCACCCTGGCAGCAAGGCCACCGCCGGCGAGTTGAAAGCGTTCTTAAGGATCCTATTTCCGGAGTACTTGGTCCCCTCTCACTTCTACGTCAGGGACAAGTTTCCTTTGAACCGCAATGGCAAGGTGGACCGGAGGTCGCTCACCCTCACCCCCGGAGCCAGCCTGCCAAACTCGCAGGCAGTTGACTCGCCCCAGACACCCACGGAGAAAACCCTGCACCGGCTTTGGAGAGACCTTCTTCGGCTGCCCAATCCGGGTATCAACGAGGACTTTTTCGAACTGGGCGGAAACTCCCTTTCTGCGACCCGCCTGCTAGTCTTGGTGGAGCAGGAGTTCGGTATCAGACTGACGCCAGCGACCTTTTTCACACGCTGCACGATCAAAGAACTGTCATTAGGGTTGGATCAGAGGGCGGGCCAGCGCATGGCACAGCCTTCTCCCTTCTTCTCACATCGTGCCCCTGCACAATCCTGGCCACTTTGCTCACAGCAGGACAAGATGTGGCAACTGGGGCAGGAGCACCCTTCTCTTGGAGTCTGGAACATCACACGCGTGTTGCGCATGCGTGGTACCCTGGACGTTGCCGCCTTAAAGTCAGCGTTCCAGGCTGTGAGCCAGCGCCATGACGCTCTCCGGACTACCATCCACTGCGAAGACGGTAGTGAGCCCGTACAGGTAGTGGCGGATTCGCGCCAGATTGATGTCCAGGAGCGTGATGTCTCAAGCCTTTCTGAGCAGGAGCAACTCAGTCTTGTCTCCCGAACGGCCAAGGAGGAGGGTTGGCGTCCCCTTGACCTTGGTGACATTGTGATCCGGGTCATCCTCCTGAAGCTCGGAACCGGACACCACGTGCTGATAGTCACCACCCACCACTGCGTTTGTGATGGCACATCCCTGGCCGTCATGCTGGAGGACCTCGGTCATTTCTATTCGGCTTACGCGAAGGGGGAAGGGCCCAGCCTCCCCTCGCCTCCCGGGCAGTCGGTCATGTTCCCGGCTTCGGAGAGGGAGTATCTCGACTCTTCTGAGGGTCGGGCGGCGGCGGAGTACTGGCGGGAGTTCCTGCGCTCACTGCCGGCACCGGTGCCGCTCCCCACCATCGCGTCTCCGACCCCACAGTCAGACTTGCGGGGAAATTCGATGACCAGGACTTTGCCGCGAGTTGCAAGCAAGAAATTACGCGAGCGTGCCCAGCAGCTGCGCGCCACTCCTTTCTCCCTTCTCATAACTGCGTTTGCAGTGCTGGTTTATGGAATTACCGCCCGTGACAGATTTTTGATCCTGACTCCCTTCAGCCGGAGAGTGGCCCCCTGGATGCATCGTGTGATGGGCATGTTTACCAATGGCCTGCCTGTGGAGTTTGATCTCAGGGGCAATATCACATTTTCCCAGCTGGTGGAACGCACACGGAACCGGCTTGTGAAGACGATGGAATTCCAGATGTTTCCCTCCGCCGGCATATCGACGATGGCTCAGCAACTGCCGTCGTGGACTGCGCAACAAAGGGCGCTCTTCCAACTCGACTTCATCGAAGTGCCGCCCCTCAATATCGAACATTGTTTCCATGGAGTGCATGCGACCCTGGAGCCTGTGGAGCATCAGACACTCCGCAATGAATTGAGAATCCTGGTGTTTCCTTCTGGCGATCCGATCAAGATTCGGTTCGACTACCCTGCTGCCCAGTTCGAAAAGGAGGCTGTCGCTCAGATGATGGAGCGCTTCTGCCAAATCCTCTCTAGGGTAGCTGAAGATCCAGCCACCTCCGTGGCGGATCTCATCAACGCCACACATTGCAATCCACATATCGGGCCACCTACCGCTGCCGAAAGCTAGCATGAACCACCCACCCTCTGCGAGCCCTGGCAGCCAACCGGGGACGAAAATGTTCAAGCATCAGCTGTTTGAAGAGCAGGTGCGGCTGAATCCAGACGCGCCTGCCCTGGTGAGCATGACACAGCATCTCACTTACGGAGAACTTAATCAGCTGGCCAACGCGACGGCTCGCCGGGTCCAGCGACTGGGAGCAGTGCCTGGAGACATCGCCGCCGTCTACCTCAGGCGCAGTGTAGAGTTGGTGGTCGCCATCCTCGCCCTGAGGAAGGCCGGCGTCGCTTGCCTCCACCTTGACCCCGATGGGTCGCAACAGCAAGTCGGAGGCTTGCTGAAGCTCTCTGAGGCAAAGGTGATCCTCACTCATGAGAGGCACCTCAAGGCACTTCATGTACCCACAGCGCACGTCGTCTGCCTCGACTCCCTACGAGATGTCATTGGTGAAGACGAAGCTGGCAATCCAGAGGTAAACCTCTCCACCCATCATGCCGAAAGCATATTTTGCACTTCAGGCACCACCGGGGCCCCCAAGGCAGTCGTCTGGAACTTCCGCCGACTGAA
>JBGGMQ010000558.1:0-3784 GCA_041287975.1 Verrucomicrobium sp.
CCATGCGGAGGCACCTCTGGACTCCAGATCAGCCGCGAGAAGCAGCGGTTGGTAGCCATACTCCCCCGTTCCAATGACCAAGATGCGGTGCCCGGCGCTAACGGCGAGCTGCCAGGGAAGATGCTGGGGATGGGACAAGCCGTGGCGCGCCCCTCTACGAGCCAGTCCGGCGCGATCCGGGTGAGGCACGGCTGGAGGAGCAGTCGCAAAGACTCCAGTCTCCACGAAATCGAAGGTTCCCTCGACCAGCGAATGGAAGGCCGCAAACTCGGACTCGGTCGACTGGGCGTCCGTCATCCACCGAGCGAGGACGGCCAACTCCCGTTGCAGTGAATCTGGCGCGATGCCACGCCAGGAAGCATAGCTCGCGACCAAACCCAAAGCCGTGCGCCCCGTCGTCGCTTCGTCATCCACCACCACCACGCGACAGGCTGTGGTGAACCAGTTCTCAGGATCTTCCTCGCTCGATGGCAAATGCACCAGGTGAGCCATGGCGTGGGAATGACTTTCCACGAACTCAAACGCGATGGGGCCGCCGGTGGGACGGCGTGTGCTCTCAATGTAGAGCCCCTGCCCACCTCTGAGACACCATGCGGCATACACGGCCTGAGCCAATGTGGTGGCGGTTTCCGCCATACCGACGAAAAGGACTGGGCCGTCCTTGGGATCGATGGAGATTTTTTCTGCGAGCCGGGCAGCGACATCCTGCATCGCTGCCGGTCGCGTGGGCATGTGGCGTCCGAGCACTCTGCTGACGAAAAGGAAACGTCGACGGGCATTATGCCGCAGGGCAAAATCGCAAATCTCCGGCAATGGCAGCTCCTCCTGACGCATGGACATGCGCAAGAGACCACCGGGGAGTCTGGCTTCGTACTGACCGGGAGCGGTCCGCGTGACGTGAGGGGGAAGCACAAGGGTCCCTGTCACAGCGGCGCGGCCTTCATGTTGAGCGTTTGGTGATTCGCCAGGAAGGCACTGAACGCCTGCTGAGCCCGCACGGTGTGGACGGGGGAGGCCAGCAAGGCGGCAGCAATGTCCTCCTGCCCCAGTTTCAACCGGAGGGCAAGTTCGAGGAGATTCAAGCCAGCCAGGCAGGCAAGCACCAGGCCACCGGACATGCGCCCATTGATCTCCAACAGCCGGGGGGGGCCACCACGGGTCGAGGCGCGGAACTGCATGTTAAACAACCCGTCCAGTGCATACCGGCTCGTGAGGCGTCGAGCCATAGCTTCGATTTCCTCATTGGGACCCACGGTCTGAGAGGTCTCCGTAGACCCCGCTAACATAGGCTTCACCCGCACCATGGCTGCGACGAGGTTGCCGTTGTGCCCGACACAATCGACGCTGTATTCGACACCGTCCAGATACTCCATGACCATGACGTCACGGAAGCTCTCCACACGGCTCAAAATATCACAGGCTTCCGGCAGTGAGATGACATTCGCGAGCCCATCGAGGAGGCGGTCGACGGGAGCGACCTCGTCGTCGAGCAGGTAGAACCCCAGGCCAAAAATCGAGGTGCCCGGCTTGAAGCAGGCTGTCCCACACTCCTGCCGGACGGTATCGACGGCTTTCGTGAACTCCGCCACCGTGTTGACTTTAATGAAGCGGGAGACGGGGGCGATGTCTGCCGGGATGTCTGAAAGGAATTCGGGCTTTTTTTCCAGGAGCCGGAGCGTCTCAGGACCCCCGGCGACGAGTACCTGAGTGCCCAGGGCCTCAAACTCCGCCCGTCTGGCAGAGACTTCGGAGCGTGCCCGACCCGGTACGAAAACATCAACGCGGCGACTGCGGCAGACCTCCAGGCTCCAGTCGACGTGCGCATCCCCTTTCAGGTCGCCCGGTTCTATGAAAGCCTCATCCGCGCCGCACATGGCGGGCGCGTCCCATTGAGGGTGGCTGACAAGAAGATGAAGCCCGCCCCCCGCTGTGGACTGCTTGAGCAGCAACAGCAAGGGGTGCAGGCTGGAACTGGCCCTGCTGAACCAGACACAAGGTTTGGTCATCAGGGCGTAGTATGGGAAGACGTGAAACTAAAGACTGGCAACATGATACTGAGGAGCGCCAATTAAAGGCAGGCCTTCATCGCAGGCAAGAGATCCTGGAAGGTGCGTCCGGAGGTGTTGTCACCGATGGCGTGCATCTTCCACTCGCCATTGTGGCGGTAGACTTTGGCCATGACCATGGCCGTGTGCGTACCAGTGCAGCTCAGATCGTACTTGGCAAGCTCCTGGTTGTTGCCGCCGTTGATAACCCGGCAGAACGCATTCTCAATTTCTGCGAAGCTTTGGCCGGTGAAGCTGTTCACTACGAACACCAGGGACTTCACGGTGGGCGCGACGCGGGCGAGGTCCACCACGATCTGCTCGTCGTCGCCGTCTCCAGCGCCTGTGCGGTTGTCACCGGTGTGACGAATGGATCCATCGCGGCTGGCGAGCTGCCCGAAGAAAACGATGTCCACCGGCTGATTCTGCTCGTCGAAAAGCGCACAGCTGGCGTCGAGATCGATTTCCTGATCCTTGCTGCCAAGGCCGAAGAAAGTCTTTTTCTTTTTCGCATCCCAACCGAGACCCATGATGATCTTGGAAAGGCTGCCGCCCGCTTCTTTTTCAAGCGAGATTTTCTGTCCTTTTTGAAGGCTGATGGCCATATGAAAAAATGGTTGGAAGTGAAAACAAGAGCCACCACACCCGATGGTGAGGTGGCCCTGGAAAGCCCGGTATTCGGGTCCTAGATGTTGACGCCGAAGTTCTTGGCCATCGCGCCAAGACCGCCCTGGAAGCCCTGGCCCACGGCCTTGAACTTCCATTCGCCGCTGTTGCGGTACACCTCACCGAAGATCAGTGCGGTTTCGACGCTGAAGTCTTCGCTGAGGTCGTAGCGCACGATTTCTGCACCATCGGCTTCGTTGACGACGCGAACGAAGGCCTGGCTGACCATGCCGAAGTTCTGCTTGCGGGCCTCAGCCTCGTGGATGGTGACCGCCACGGAAATCTTGTCCACGTCCGCAGGGACGCCAGCGAGGTTGACCTTGATGACTTCGTCATCGCCGTCGCCAGCACCCGTGGTGTTGTCGCCCAGGTGCTTGACGGAACCGTCAGCCGACTCCTTCTGGTTGAAGAAGATGAAGTCTGCATCGCTGCGAACCTTGCCTTCGGACGTCAGAAGGAAACCGCTGGCATCAAGGTCAAAGCCAGCGCCGTCCGTGGAGCGGGCGTCCCAGCCGAGACCGATCAAGATGTTCGTCAGACCAGGAGCTGACTTGGAGAGGGAAACGTTGCCGCCTTTGCTAAGTGAGATAGCCATGTTGAGTAGGTATGTATGGTTTGGTTTTCTCTATGAGGAAACAATTAGACCCGTAACACCACAATCGGTTCAAAATCAAATGTACCGACGAGGATTGTTTTTGTTGTAGGTGGCGGCCCTGGCAGCAAGGCTGCCTTTGAACACTGCAGGACCGTCAATCGACACTTTTAAACCGCCCGCCGGCGTCCACTGGAGCCACGGGGTGTTTTCGCTGCCAGGAGGCGAAGTGACGCCAGATGGTTCAAGGGTAATACCCTCCGCATCGATCACGGCGAGCCCGATGACGTAGCTGTACACCGAGTCATCCTTGGACGCGGCGATTTTCATGAAATCGAAGGCACACTCCACCACCTGGTTCCCGTATTCCATCTTCATGATCGGGCGGAGGGAAGCGACGGAAACGGCGCCATTGGACACGGCGGAATAGACGCTGAAAACCATGCCAACCCTGCCGCCCAAACGCTGCGCGATCGCAGGA
>JBGGMQ010000559.1:0-4696 GCA_041287975.1 Verrucomicrobium sp.
TTGAACCGCTTACTGACGCTTATTTTCGCTTATATACTTCTCTGCATGATGTTTTCGGCCTTCTCCGGTCTTTGAAAATCCGAAATACTAACGCAGAGAAGTATAGAATGAGGTTGGGGTGGATTGGCGCTCGGCGGCGAGGTTAGTTTGCCGCCTGCGGCGGGTTGGGTAGAGAGCCAGGATGCAATCCTGTCGAACAGACAGGCTAAAAGCCTATCCTACGTTTGAGCCGGTGCGGCGGTGAATGCGGAAGGTGGATCGAAAGTCGTGGGTGGATTGGACGGTGAGGTTTTCGGCAGGATGCCGAAAACGGCACGCAGGATGCGCGCGGTCCCCGAATACTGCGGCACCCTTTTGGCGGTGGTGGGGGAGGATTGAGGATCGCGGGTGTGCGACGCTTTGTTCCGGGCGGGCCGCCGGGAACTGCAGGCCAGCGGCCTGCGCTTCCCTAAGCTTCGCAATGCTGAATTATGAATGAGAGACGCCAAGGGACAAGTTGTCGGCAATTAGTTCTTGGTTCTTGGTTGACCCGCTCCTGACGCCAACCATCGCCGACGTGAGAAACTGTGGCATTGTATCCAGAATCCAGGATCTTGAATCCGCCGCTCCCCTCACCGCCCACCGCCCACCGCATAACTCATAACTCATAACTTGAATCCCGGGATGCCTTTCAGGGCTTCCTGGAGGGCTTTGTTGGCTTCTTTTTCGATGTCTTCGGCGCTGGTGGGAGTGGGCTTGGCAGTGGTGGCTGCAGCGCTGGATGCTGGGGGCTTGGACCAGTCGAGGCCTTCGGTGAAGACTTTGACATTGCTGCCGGTGCCTTCGGGCTGGATCATGATGGTGAGGCTAGCGCCATTGAGCTTGCGCTTGAGAATGGCGTTGGTCTTGCCCATGAGATTGCCGGGGCCGTCGGTCCAGCCTTGAGCTTTGAGCTTTTTAGCGAAGTCAGTGGTGACGGCACTGACGGAGGCATCGGCCTTGAAGAGGATGTGGCCGACCACGGATTTGTACTCGATGTCGCGAGCGCCAGAGGGCAGTGGGAGGTCTGCGATGGGGAGTTTGGGGCCGGTGGCGACGGGCTCATCTTCGGTGTCTTTCTCGTCCGTCTTGGTCATCTTTTTGGATGAGGTGGCGGGTTCGGCAGCGACGGCTGCGAAGGCTCCTTTGGGCAAGGGGGCGGAGAAGGTTAGATCGACGTTCCAGGTCTGGCCGAAGAATTCCTGTTCCTTGCCGGTGATGAGGCGTCCGGAGACGTGGGTATCGGTGACGGTGAAGCCTTCCATCTTGATGGCACCAATGGCGGAGAAGGGCGACTTTGAGTGGGCGGTGTGGGCGACCTCGCAGCCGAAGATGCCGCCGTCTTTGAACACGCTGATGATGAGGGCATTGCCGAGTTTCTTGAATCCGGCGTCGAAGTCGGGCTTTTTGGAGGCGGAGGGGTTCTTCTCCGTGAAGATGAGGCGGATGGCGGCCTTGTCGCTGAAGGGCTCGCGGGTTTGAGCGAGGAGGTACTGGATGTTGCCGTCTTTGCCGTCGCCAAGGAAGGTGCCTTTGACGGTAGGTTTGTCAGAGGTGGTTTGGGCGTGGAGGGAGGCAGTGAAGATGGCGGAGAGAGTGGCGAGAAACGCCAGGACGGAGGCCAGGTGATGACGGAGGCGGAGTGGATTCATGGTTTCCGCAAGGCATCGTGGAGTCGTTTCCGAATGCAAGTGAATTTCGGTACGTCAGTGGGCAGAGGTCAGTACGTCAGTGGGGTCGTGAGTTTTGAGGGAGTGAAATGGAGCGTGAGTCTGTGTGGGAAGGTTCCGGACCTGAGGTTGAGTGTTGTTGGACCCTGATCCGGTGGTTGACACCACCGGCTGATTTTCGTGGTCCCTCCGGGACCGGGAGGGCAGTTGGGTAGAGGGGGTCAGGGGTGTGGGACGAAGCGCAGTGATGGCCAATCCGTAATACGCCGACTAAAGTCGGTACTCCAACACTGAGAGAGCAATGAGACAGGATAAAATCCTGTCTCACAGACAGGTTGGAAACCTGTCCTACGAATGCAAAAGCGCCCCGGACCTGGGGAGGTACGGGGCGTGGCGTGAGGGATGAGAAGGGATTGGTTCGAGAGCTAACGCCATCGGCTGCAATCAGCTTTTGGTCTCGATGGGGTAGCCTTGCCAGAGCCACTCGAGGGCTTGGGGAAGGGTCTGGGAACGGGCGGGGCCGATGCCGTGGCCGGTGTTCAGGCAGTAGACGTACTGGTAGTGGTAGCCTTTGGCCTTGAGGACTTTGGCCATGCGGTGGTTGGCTTCGACCCAGTCGTGCATGTTGTCGCGCATGACATTGGGGTTCAGGAGATCACGGTCGCCGACGGCCATCCAGATGCGGAGGGGCTTGACGGGGCTCTCGGGGATGATCTTGCTGTGGAAGCCCCAGGCGCCATCGGGGGTATCGGGATTGAAGGGCCACTGCTGGTTCACAAATGTGCCAGAGGTGGTGAGGACACGATGGTAGAGGTCATTCCGATACCAGGCCATGGCGAGGGCGGCGGATCCACCGGAGCTGTTGCCCATGGTGGCGCGGCCTTCGGGGTCCTTGGTGAGCTTCACGCTGTAGTTTTTCTCCACGAGGGGGAGGACTTCTTTCTCAATGAACTCGGCGTAGAGGCCGGACATGGTGTCGTACTCCCTGCCCCGCTCGTGACCCTGGGCATCGCCGCCGCCGCTGGAGATCATGATGGCGATCATGGCGGGGACGCGCTTTTGAGCGATGAGGTTGTCCAGGACACGCGGGAGGTTCAAGTCGGGCTTGCCGAGGCCGGGGCCGTCATGCGTGACGATGAAGGGGGCGCCGGTGGTGGTGCCGGATGTGGCAGAGTATTGCGCGGGGATGTAGACGGTGATGGTGCGCTTGTAGTCGATGGGATGGGTCTCGACGATGAGGGTCTTGGGGTTGTTCGGATCGACGGTGCCGAAGACCTCGCGGACAATGCCGGGATTGAAGAGTTTGCAGTCCTTCGAGTCGATCTGGAACTGCTGGACGGTGCCCTGGGGCACGCCTGCGATGACCTTGGTTTCGGGCGCCGGGGTGTAGTCGGGGCCGATGACGAAATCACCGTCGGCAGTGACGGGTGGGTTGACGCCAGGCTTGCCATCGAGCCGGGTGAATTTGGGAGCGCCGGGGCCGTCGAACGGGCGTGTGGGAGGCTGAGGCCGGTCGGGCTTCTTGGTGGCGGGAGCGGGTGCGGGTGTGGGACCCGGTGTGGGTTGTTGGCCGAACGTGGGGAGCGAAAGAGCCGCGAGGGTGAGACAGGCGAGGTGGCGAAGAGGAAGCATGGAGAGAGGCGAAATTATGAATGAGGAATGGAGTGATGGAGTGGTTGGAATGTGATGCCTTGATGGAACACTGAACTGACACTGATGAATACTGATAAGACGGATCGGGATGAGCAATTCTGGATGAGGATTCGATCATGTGATGGGGAGAGGGAAAAGGGAAAGTTTGCCGCCTGCGGCAGGGGGGAATATTGAAACGGGATGCAATCCTGTTGCACCGACAGGTTGAAAACCTGACCTACAGACTGGTTGCAAAGCTGGGCTGCTGCATAGGCTTGGGAGAATGGCGGAAGTCGACATCACACTCGTGCGGGAGAGTCTGGAGGGCGTGTATCGCACCGAGTCGGGGCGCATTCTGGCCACGCTGATCCGGCTGTTGGGAGATTTTGATCTGGCGGAGGATGCCATGCACGATGCCTTCGCGGCGGCGCTGCAGCGATGGCCTGAGGAGGGTGTGCCGACGAATCCCCGGGCATGGTTGGTCTCGACGGGAAGGTTCAAGGCGATCGATGCGTTGCGGAGGCGGGCGCGATTTGATGCGTCGCAGGAGGAGATTGCCGAGCAGCTGGAGATAGGCGGAAACGATGCGGTGGACCGGGCGGAGTCGAGTGTGGAGGATGACCATTTGCGGCTTATTTTCACGTGCTGTCACCCGGCCCTGGCGCAGGAGGCGCGCATCGCGCTGACTCTGCGGGAGGTATGCGGCCTGACGACGGAGGAAATCGCGCGGGCCTTCCTGACCACGGCACCGACGCTGGCGCAGCGGATCGTGCGGGCGAAGGCGAAGATCCGTGACGCGCGGATCCCGTATGAGGTTCCGCCTCCTGAGGCACTGCCGGAGCGCTTGGAGACGGTGTTGCAAGTGGTGTACCTGGTTTTCAATGAGGGGTACTCGGCCTCAGCGGGGTCGTCGCTGACACGGGCGGACCTTTCGGGAGAAGCGATCCGGCTCGGGCGATTGCTGCTGACGCTGCTGCAAGAACCGGAGGTGATGGGTCTGCTGGCGCTGATGCTCCTGCAAGAGTCCCGTCGGGCGGCGCGGGCGACGACGGCGGGAGAACTGATCCTCCTGGAGAAACAAGATCGCACGCTGTGGAATCGCGAGCAAATAACCGAAGGTCAGGGGCTGGTGGAGCGATCGCTCAAGACGCGGCGCTTCGGCAGGTACACGCTGCAGGCTGCGATCGCTGCGGTGCACGCGGAGGCGGCCGATGCCACTACGACGGACTGGCCGCAGATCGTCGCCCTGTACAGTGCGCTGCTGAGGGTCGAGCCCTCGCCCGTGGTGGAGCTGAACCGGGCGGTGGCGGTGGCGATGCGGGATGGACCTGCAGCGGGGCTGGAGCTGATTGATGCCATCTTGGCAGGGGGCGCTT
>JBGGMQ010000560.1:0-18692 GCA_041287975.1 Verrucomicrobium sp.
CTGGAGTCCATGATGGCCATGGAGAACTTCTTTGCAGATCCCACGCACACTGCAGGCAACACGGTCATCATCACTCACCACGCGCCCTCACGCCTCTCGCTCCCAGACCATCGCAAGCACCTGGCTATCAGCGCCGCCTACGCTTCGTCATTGGATGACTTCATCCTGAATCGCCAGCCCCAGCTTTGGATCCACGGTCACATTCATCACTCCAACGATTATCAGATCGGTTCGACCCGTGTCATCTCCAACCCTCGCGCCTATCCCGACGATCCCAATCCGAACTTCAATCCAGCCCTGGTGATTGAGGTGCACCTGACCGCAAGGGAGTAACGGGTTGAAGTTGATGTCAGGGCATACAGACTTTATTCACCGCGTCTCGGAAAACCCGGCCCACACCTCTGCCAACGTCCCCGCCAGCGCCTGCCAGTCTTCTTCCGCCGTCTCCCAGCCGCCGCTGATGCGCAGCACGCGACGCCACTCCTCAGGAGGCGCGTTGATCGCCCGCATCACGCTGGAGCCATCCTTGTCTCCCACGCTGCAGGCCGACCCAGTTGAAACCGCGAACCCCGACTGGCTCAGACGTCCCAGCCACTTCCGGTGATCATGCGCGGGGAGCAGCAGCATCACAGTGTTCCAAAGCCGCGGCACGCCATCCCCCACCACGCGGGTGCCGGGAACCCTCTTGCGGACATTCTGCACAAAGGCGTCCCGATGTTTCACCTGTTGTTCCTCGACTCCAGGCAAGGAGCTTTGAATGGCTTCCAACGCGGTGACCATCGCTTCAATCGCGGGATAGTTTTCCGTCCCAGCCCGCCGTCCCTCTTCCTGCGGACCGCCACGGGCGAGGTGCAGCCGCTCTTCTTCGTCCTTGATCATGAGGAAGCCAGTTCCCTTCGGGCCACCAAACTTGTGACCGCTTCCCGTGACATAGTCGCACTCCCCGAAGTCACTGCCTGGCAACTTGCCCAGCCACTGGCTGGCATCGCAGTGGAAGGCGATGCCGCGTTCCTTGCAAAGTCCCGCCATCTTTCTCCAGGGATGCAGCGTGCCACTTTCATTGTTGGCCGCCATGATGGAAACCAGGGCCGGCGAACCTTCATCCAGCAAGGTCTCAGCAAAAGCCTCGTCCAACGTCGTATCTGCCCGTGCAGGTATTTTCCTCAACCGGCCGGAAAAGGCATGCTCCAGCGGCGCCACCAGACTGGGGTGTTCCAGGCTCGAGGCAACAACCTCCGCCGCCGGTCCTGTCTGGCGCATCCAGTTTACCAGGGCATTGTTGGATTCGGTTGCTCCGGAGGTGAAGACGATCCTGCCCGGTTCGCACCCTAACAAATCCGCCAGCCTTTCCCGCGCCTCCTCCAGACGGTGTTTCACCTCGGCAGCTTCGCGGTAGAGCGAGGAGGCATTGTGCCAGAAGCGCTGACTCGCCTCCATCCAGGCCTCACGAGCGGCGGGATGCATGGGGGTCGTGGCGTTGTAGTCGAAGTAGCCCTTCATCGCACAAGAGCCTCCTGATGCTGTTGCATCACAATCCGCTCCGCACCGGCGTAAACATTCATCCGATCCCCGCGCAAAAAGCCCACCAGCGTCTGTCCAGATTCCTGGGCAAACTGGACCGCGAGACTGCTTGGTGCGGACACCGCCGCCACCAGACCGATGCCGCCGGCCAGTGCCTTCTGCATGATCTCAAATGAAACCCGGCCGCTTACCAGAAGCACGTGATCCTTCAGAGGCAGCAGCCCATTCCGGAAGGCGTAGCCAAGGACTTTGTCCAAAGCAGAGTGCCGGCCCACATCCTCGCGGGCCACAATGAGGCTGCCTTGTGCATCAAACAGAGCACTCGCATGCAGCCCACCTGTTTTCTCAAACGTACTCTGCGCCGCTCTCAACTTGTCCGGCAATGACCACAACATCTCACCCGTGATCGTCCATGACCAGGGCAGGGGGCTGAAAGATTGGAAGATCGCATCAATCGTGGCCTTACCGCAGACCCCACAACTGCTGCTGGCAAAGACATGTCGCGTCAGCTTGGCCCAGTCCACATCGCCTTTGGTCAGGAGCACATCGACTACGCCGCCTGCCCCTTCTGACCGGCTCGGGCAGACGGAGATCTCAAACACATCTTCTGGGCGGGTGAGCACTCCTTCTGTCAGCAGGAATCCCGCGGCCAGTTCTTCATCATGCCCGGGGGTCCGCATGATCACAGCAATGCTTTTACCTTCAACCCGCAACTCAAGCGGCTCTTCAGACACCACCTCGTCAAGCACCTCCACAGTTGCATGGCCGCGATGCAGCCGGGTGACTAGTGATGAAAGGGAAGGGGACATGCAGGCAAATCAACCATCACCAACGAAAATTGTAACGAACAGAAATGCAACGGGGATTCCCGATGGACACATTATGCCAAAAAGAGGAGACCAGGCCTTCAGCGAAAAAGGCTCTCCCTCTCAATGGCATTAAGAACACATTTCTCGCAGGGCGGCACTATTCTCAAACGGAAATAAAAACACCTGCCTGTCCCAGGAGTTATTATTCAATTAGCTTCGGAATTGCAACCATTCCTGCTCTCAGGTGTTTATCCCATTCTACTGTCATGCCTGCTCCGAAGAAGCCCCACCTTCTCTGCATGGCTCCCATTCCCGCCTTTCTGGCAGACACTCTTGCTGAAAGTTACCAGTGTCATACCAGCCTCGAGGACGGCGAGGAGCCATTGATTCGTGCGTTGGTGGGCAGCGGAACTTCCCTTTATCGCGAGGGCCTGTTGCAAATTTTGCCACAGTTGGAGCATATTTCAGTCTATGGGCCAGGTTATGGCGGAGTACCCTTGGATTATTGCCGAAAGCGCGGAATCAAAGTCTCCCATACCCCGGATATAGTTACGGATGATATAGCCGACATCGCCATGGCCTTGGTACTTATGACTTCACGCCGTTTGGTGGAAGCGAGTGACTTCCTCCACGCGGGTCGCTGGCCAGAAGGCACCTTTCCTCCGGGCTCACGGCTTTCGGGCAAATGTGCCGGCATACTCGGATTGGGCAGAGTCGGGAAGGCTGTCGGTCGACGCCTGGAAGCTTGTGGCATGCGCGTAGGTTACACCAGTCGCATCCCCCAAATAGGTGCCACCTATCCCTACTTCTCCTCGCTGCATGACCTCGCCTTCTGGTGTGATTTTCTCATCGTCGCCTGTCCGGGTGGTTCAGCGACAAGACACCTGGTCAACGCCTCAGTGTTGGAAGCTTTGGGGTCTGAAGGCACACTCATCAACATATCCCGCGGCTCCGTGGTGGATGAGGAAGCCCTCGTCTACGCACTGGAGCACAAGTTGATCCGGACGGCAGGGCTGGACGTCTTTGAGAAAGAGCCGCTTGTCCCCGACGAGCTGGTGCGCCTTCCTCAGGTCGTCCTTCTCCCCCATTTGGGCAGCAGTACACGTGAGAGTCGCCAGGAAATGGCCCGCCTCGTCATTGGCAATCTGGATGCACACTTCCAGGGCAGCCCCCTCCTGACACCCGTCCCTGAGCTCCGCGTCACCACGCAACGCAGGACTGAGACCGTCACGCTTTTTTCCTCGCCAGCCGCCGCTACTGCCTCAAAGTAGCCGGATGATCGTCGGCGTCCCCAAAGAGATCAAAGTCCAGGAAAACCGGGTGGCCCTGCTGCCATCCGCTGCCTACCAGCTTGTGAAGCGTGGGCACCGGGTCGTGGTCGAAACCCTGGCAGGCATGGGGTCCGGCTTCCCCGACGCTGAGTACCTCCAGGCTGGTGCTGAAATTCTGCACGACCATGAGGCAGTCTTTCAGCAGGCGGATCTCATTGTGAAGGTCAAAGAGCCGCTGCCCGAAGAATACCCGTTGCTTCGTCCAGGCCAGATCCTCTTCACCTATCTCCACCTCGCGGCGAGCAAGACTCTGACGGAAGCCCTGCTTGCGTCCAAAGTTACCGGTATCGCTTACGAGACGGTGGAGGTGAACCGCCGCCTGCCCTTGCTTGAGCCCATGAGTGAAATCGCGGGCCGCATGAGCGTGGTGGTGGGGGCCAACTACCTCGCCAAGCATCATGGCGGCAAAGGCGTCCTTCTCGGCGGCGTCCCAGGTGTACTGCCAGGCAAGGTGGTCGTCATCGGCGGCGGCACAGCCGGGGTTAACGCCGCCCGTATGGCCACCGGGCTGGGAGCAGACGTCACCATCATGGAGGTGGATGTGGAGCGCATGCGGTTCCTGGATATAACGCTACACACCGCCCACACCCTCTATTCCAGCCACTCCCATATTTTGGAGATGCTGCCCAGCGTGGATCTGCTCATCGGCGCAGTGCTCGTTCCCGGTGCCAAGGCCCCAAAGCTTATCACCCGCCAGATGCTGCAGGTCATGAAGCCGGGCAGCGTGCTGGTGGACATTGCCATCGACCAAGGCGGATGTTGCGAGACGTCGCGCGCTACCACGCATGATCATCCCGTCTATGTCGAGGAGGAGGTCACGCACTATTGCGTGGCCAACATGCCAGGTGCCTATGCCCGCACTGCCACCCAGGCCCTTACCAACGTCACCTACCGGTACATCGAACTCCTCGCAGACCACGGCGTTCCCGGAGCCTTCCAGCGTGATGGCAACCTCCTGGGCGGCTTGAACGTCTTTGACGGCAAGACCACCCACGCAGCCGTCGCCGACGCCCACAGCCTGCCCTTCGCCGATCCAGATTCCCTCTTCGCGTCACAACAGCCATCCGCCTGACAAAAAGCTCCGTCCTCCGTCCGCACGCCTCACCTCCATCCCAGCAAGTTTTTCATGCCTGACTCCTCGAACTCACGCCGTCATTTCCTCAAGAACGCCGCCTATGCCGGAGGCAGCTTCTTCATCAGCAGCCGCATCACCTCCTGCAAGGGGAAGGCCAATGATGCCATCAACGTTGCCGTCATCGGCCTCAAGGGACGCGGTGGGGATCACATGGCCCACTACAAGCTGATCCCCGGTGTGCGCCTGGCCGCCATCTGTGACGTGAACTCAAAGTATCTCAGCGATGAGGCCGCACGTCTGAAGAAGGAGGGCCTTGAAGTCAAGACCTTCCAGGACATCCGCAAGCTCCTGGAGGACAAGGACATTGATGCCATCAGCATTGCCACCCCGAACCACTGGCATGCACTCGCGGCCCAGTGGGGCATGGAGGCGGGTAAAGACGTCTTCGTGGAGAAGCCCATCTCTCACAATGTCTGGGAAGGTCGTCAGATCGTGAATGCCGAGAAAAAGCTCGGACGCATTATTCAAGGTGGCACCCAGAGCCGCAGCAGCTCCGCCATCAAGGAGGCCGTGGCTTGGGTTCAAGCTGGCAACCTCGGCAAAATCACCCTGGCGCGAGGCCTGTGCTACAAGAGCCGCCCCGCCATGAAAGTCCGCAAAACACCTCTGCCCATCCCTGCGGAAGTGGACAAAGACATCTGGTTTGGTCCGGCCCCTATAGTAGACGTCCGCCGCCCGCGGCTCGACTACGACTGGCACTGGCAGTGGGCCTACGGCAACGGAGACCTCGGCAACCAGGGGGTGCATCAGATGGACATCGCCCGCTGGTTCCTCGGCGAAACCGCGATTGCCCCCAGCGCCTGGAGCCTGGGTGGCCGTCTCGGCTATGAAGACGACGGACAGACCCCCAATACCCAGATTGTCTACCAGGCCTATGAAAAAGCCCCGCTGATCTTCGAAGTGCGCGGACTCCCGTCCGTGAAAGACGGCGGCGAGGGAATGGACAAGTTCATGGGTTCAAGCGTCGGTGTCATCATCCATTGCGAAAACGGCCACGTCCTCGTGCCCAACTACGGCAGCGCCATCGCCTACGACAAAGAAGGCAAGGAGCTGAAAAAGTGGGAGGCTGTCGAAGACCACTACGCCAATTTCATCAACGCCGTGAAGAGCCGCAAGCCCGAGGACCTCAATGCCCGCCTCCTCGACGGCCACATCAGCGCCGCCATCTGCCATACGGGTAATATTTCCTATCAACTCGGTGAGAAGAAGAGTGTGGACGAAGTGAAAAAGGCCATCGAAGCCAGCGCCGGGGCCTCCGAGACGGTGGACCGGATGCTCCAGCATCTCCAGGCGAACGCTGTGGATCTCAATGCCACGCCGCTTACCCTTGGGCCGGTGATTCAGTTCGACCCCAAGAGTGAAACAGCTCCTGGGAATGAAGCCGCCGCCAAACTGCTCACGCGTGAATACCGGGCTCCCTATGTGGTGAAGGCGTACCCCGCGTGAACCGTCAGCAGCGTCTCGGGCCACCGGTTTATACCGGTCTTGTGAACTGGGGAATCTTCAGGGATTCCCCGCCCTTGAGGGCGGACTGGTGGGCGATAATGCCGGGGACTGTGTAGGCGAGAGCCTCGTACAGATCCACGGTGGGCCGGCGCTGGTGCAGCAGTGCATCCACAAACTCGTGGGTCAGGAAGGTGTGGGAGCCATGGTGCCCGCTGTTGTGCCGCAGGGGCTTGGGCAGGAGATCGGTCTTCCACCATTCGGGCTGGGTGTAGGGCTCTTGACGGGCTGCGGTCACGGGGAACCCCGCATCATCCCGCCCCTGTTCCTTGCCAGGCTGCCAGAGCACACGCGGCTGATCAGGGCTGGCCGCAAAGGTCATCTTGGTGCCATACCAGTTGGCGCTTTCCCGCCCCCAGACAGGGCCCTCCCACCAGATGCGGACAGGGAAGGGGTGACCCCGGTCTGTTCGGAACTGGGCGGTCTCGTTCCAGAACGGATTGTTCCCGAAGGCGTTCTTCTTGCAGACCGGATGGTCATTGCCCCAACCCATGCAGGTCACCTCAACGAGCCGCTCCCCAGTAACGCTGACCAGGTGGGCCGTGCAGTGGGTGGGGTAGAACATGGGCGGTACGCCATAGCGCCAGGTGGGGTTCTCAGCCGTGCCGTAAAGCACGCGCAGCCCGGGGTGAAGGTACTCGGATTCGCAGGAGATGATGTCGCCCAGAGCCCCTTCTTGGTGGAATTTGCGGGCGGAGATGGTGAAATCCTGGTAGTAGCTGGTCTCCGCCATCATGTAGGTGAGGCCGGACTGGCGCGCCACTTCCTCGAGCCTGGCAACTTGATCCAGCGCCTCCGTCACGGTGGGGGCCATGACGGCCGGTACGGCGGAAATCACATGTTTACCGCTTTTTAGCGCCAGCACCGCATGTTCAAAGTGCTTTGTGCCGTCCGTAAAAACAGCGATGGCATCCAGCTGGGGATCTTTCACCATCGCCTCCAACGAAGGGTAGGTCTGGGAGCAGCCATAAATTTTGGCCAGATGCGCGCGCCGTTCCGGGACGAGATCGGTCACCGCCGCGACCACGCATTGCGGATGTTCATGCCAGAAGAAAGTGGCGCCAAAGCGGCCCCCTGCGACTCCGATACGGATCTTCTTGGTGGCGTCCTGGGAAAAGGCCGCAGGTGAGACGATGCCTGCTGCGGTTCCTGCGGCCAGGGTGGCCAGGAAGGAGCGGCGACTTGAGGAGGTTGAGTCGGATTTCATGGGATTCAGGAAAGCAAAATAGAATCTGGTGCCGTTATGTGAGCGTGACCCGCCCCGTTTGGGAATGGACTGGCGGCGGTGAATTCCTGTACTTTTTCAACCATGGACCTCCTGCCCTACCATCATGACTGGCCTCTGCTGGCGGACGGGCATTTTGGTCTGCAGATCCACTGGTTTGGACGGTATGCCGGCTACCCTGACTGGAGGGTGGAGCGGAGCAGGCTGGCACCTCACATGATGAGTTTCCTCTTTGTGGAGAGCTCCGCCTGCTGGGCTGAAATCAACGGCAACCGGCTCGAGCTGAGCACGGGTGACCTGGTCATCTTGCGGGGAGGTGACGAGTTTGAGTTTGGACATGACCCGCACCATCCTCATGTGAGCCTTAGCGCCAGTCTGGCGATATCCCAGGGCGGGGAGCCCAACATCCTGCTGCAGCGGGCTTTTCCCCGGCATCAGTCCTGGGCTGCCCCGGGTGAGTTCGTGAGGGAATTTGAAAAAGTGCTGGTGGTGATGGGCAGCCAGGCCCCAGTCCCAGGGCATGGCTTCGCGTTGCATGGAGCGGTGTTGCAATGGGTGGGATACCTCATGGGGAACCTGCACGCACCTGTGCGCTCTGGGGGTGATGCCACCAGCGGCCGCCGCGGACTGGACTGCATCCTGCACGCCCAACGCTGGGCCAATGAACGGCTGGCTGAGGAAATTACCCTGACGGAATGGGCCGGAGCGGCCGGGATGAACGCCATCTATTTTGGCCGGGTCTTCAAGCGGGAGACAGGCCGTCGACCGATGGAGTGGCTTAACGAGCGGCGGCTGCAGCAGGCGGTGCAGCAGCTTACCAACTCTTCGCGATCCGTGGGGGATATCGCGCTGGACTGCGGCTTCGCCTGCCCTTTCTACTTTTCGCGGGCTTTCCGCCGGCGCTATGGCAGTCCGCCATCCGCCCTGCGCCGACGGAAGTGAAAAACATCGGTCCGCGGATCGCTAGGGCTGTCCTGCTGCCATGGACCGTTTCGCAATCTCCCGCGTATCCAGCACTTCCCCCTTCAGATTCTTGATCTGCGCTTTCATCTTGTCCTCCCCTGCCACGAAGGTCAGCAGCAGGTAGTTGTCCTCGCTGGCAAAGAAAGCCGACTTGGCATCTTTGTAGGGTGAGCCATCGCCCTTCAAGCAGGTGTTGAAATACGGCAGGCCGCCCTCCAGCTCTGCGCGTTCGGAGAAATAACCAAACCCCGTCACCAGTGCACTGCCCTTGCGGAACTGTTCATGCCAGAGGCCCTTGGTCTTCCCTGCCACCGTGGACTGGCGCTCGTTGTTCAATGTGAAGACGTATGCTGGCTTGCTCTCCGTCATCAGCTTCTTGTACCACTGAAACTGCTCAGAACTTTCGTCCCAGGCATGGCAGGTCTGCCACGTCGTGCCGAAGTCGGTGATATGATTCAGATCCAGCGCGATGAAGCGCACATCAAACGCCGGTATGTCAAAGTGCCAGCACCACTCCTTGCCGGGAAGGGCGAAGAACTCGCGATATGCCGTGGCCTCCACATCGTACACGGCCTCCGCTGGCGGTCTCGGGCCCCGGGACTTCACCTCCCTGTCGTGGTTTCCTAGAATCGGCATGAAGATCACGCTCCGGAACAGGTCCGGATGCTGGTCGATCAGGGCGCTGAAGGCCGCTGTCCCCGTCATCGAGCCTTCATGCAGACTGGGCACGTTGTCGCCTGCCGTCATCAGCACATGCACATCTTCCTTTTTCAAAGCCACCAGGTCTTTCCCTTTGGCGAATCCCCAGTCCCCCACGACCGCCACGCGGAGTTCCCCCTTGGCAGGAGGTGTTTTGAAACTCGCCTCTGCCGTTTGGTCCGGCCCATCGCCGATCGAGTACGTATACAGGGCCCCCGCTTGTGGAGTGGGGATTTCCACATGATGCAGCGTCCGCTCCCCAGGCTCCACCGCCTCGCCCTTCTGGTCGCCAGAGCGGTAGTGCACCACAGAAGCGGTCGGTGCCGTTGTCTCCCAGTTGATCACCACTGATTGCGGATCGGAGGTCTGGTTCGTCAGCCAGACCCGCTCCACCTGAGCATGGGCCGGAGTCGAGATGAGCGAGACAACAAGGCTGGTGACCAGCGGAGCCAGCAATTGCGAGGCGGCAGGAAGGAAGTTTGCGTTCACACAAGGCATCGAAGCATAACGCCCGAACGCGTCCAAATTTAGCGGCCACCAGACCTGTCAGCCTTTCTGATCAAGCCGTGTACTCCACCGGATCTTCCTTGATCCTCCTCAATGGAGGCATTTCATCGAACTCCACGCCGGCGTAGAGCTCGGACATGTCCAGCTCGGCATCGATGCAGTGGAGAATGACCGAGTTTCCTGTTCCGCTGGCTTCCGTAAACTTCCAGCTTCCATCCGCCTGACGCTGGTAAATCTCCACATGAGCTTTTGCTTGCGAGATCAGGGCGTAGCCTTTGAGGGAGGGGATTTGCCGGTAGTGCTCGGCCTTGGTGCTGCGGTCAAAGTCTGCCGTGCTTTCTGACAACACCTCGAAGAGCATCGTCGGATTGATGGCAGTGTTCCTTTGGGTGTCATCCCGATCATATTGGATGGGCCCGCAAAACACACTTACATCGGGATAGGTGCGCAATCCTGTAGTCTCGACTTTGACCCGTTGATCGCTATTGAAGGGTGAGCAACGCTTTTTCTTCAACTGCATCCCCAACTCGATCAGCAAATTCGATCCGATTCTCGAATGCCGGGTGGTGGAGCCCGCCATGGCGAAGATTTCGCCCTCGTAGTACTCGCTCTTGTAGTCGGCCACACGCTCCAGAGCATAGTACTCCTCGGGAGTGTAGTGTTTCCGGGACTCAGGGAGTGCCATGATGGCAAAATGCACCATTTGCCTCCCAGTTCAAAGACTTCCTCAATCCGCCGCCCGCCGCCCGGTTCCAAAAAAAACAGTCACCCCGTTTCCAGGGTGGCTGTTGTAACTGTCGGATCTGGGCTGAGGGTCTTACCCTTCAGATCGATCAGTGGCTGTGACCGTGGTCGTGGCCGCAATCTTCTTTCTCGGCTTCCACTTCTTCAATGACGGCGCTGTCCTTGAGGAACTTGATGGCGTTTTCGAGAAGGATGTCTTCACGCAGGCGCTCGATCATATTGTTCTTGCGCGCATCCTGAAGGAGCTTCTTCGGAGTGATCTTCTGGCGGTAGGCGATCTGGGCCAGGGCCATGCGGAGCTGCTCTTCAGTCACCTTGAGCTGCTCTTTTTTGGCCACTTCACCCAGGATGAAACTCACCTTCACGTTCTGGTGTGCCTGCTGGGTCGCAGCACCTACGATCTGGTCCTGCACTTCCATGATCCGGTCCTGGTCCATGCCCTGATTGAGGGCATTCCGGGCGATGTCATTCGTGCGGCGCTGGGCTTCGCGGTTCACCACATCCTGCGGCAGTTCAAACTCAAGCTTGTCGGCCAGGTGGGCGATCACTTGGTTCGTCTTCTCCGTTTCGCGGTTCTGCTCGCGGCGGGATTCGATGCTGGCGCGGACTTCGGTGCGCAGGCGCTCCATATCCCACTCAGCGTTCAGCTTCTTGGCAAACTCGTCGTCCAGAGCAGGCAGCACAGACTCCTTCACTTGGTCGCACTTGGCGCTCAGGGTGACAGTCTGGTTCTTGAGAGGCTCAAAGGGGAAATCTTCGGGCAGCGTGACGTTCACGTCGCGGGTCTCGTCCTTCTTCACGCCCACAAGAGCGGCGTAGAAGCCGGGCAGGAAGTTTTCTTTCTCAGCAAGCTGGAACCAGTTGCCGTCGATCTTCTTGAGGTAG
Organism: Verrucomicrobium sp.; assembly: GCA_041287975.1. Lineage (GTDB taxonomy): Bacteria > Verrucomicrobiota > Verrucomicrobiia > Verrucomicrobiales > Verrucomicrobiaceae > Verrucomicrobium. Next base: position 11,323 of record JBGGMQ010000560.1, read on the forward strand.
GCAGGTGCCTCAGGATGAGCTTCTTCGATGGACTTGCCGTCCACCGAGCCGGTCACGTGGAGCACGACGTAGTCGCCCAGCGCTGCTTCACGATCCACATCGGTGAAGGACTGGTAGCGCTCACGCAGGTGCAAAAGGTCGTGCTCTACATCGGCGTCGGTCACTTCCACCTTGGGCAGTTTCACAGGGATGCCCTTGTACTCAGGCAGCTCGAACCGAGGCACCGTGCTCACTTCGATCGTGAACGTGTAGTGGTCATCGCCATGAAGAGCCTGGTCGCGGACGTTGAGAATGCTCAAAATGTCGGCATCGCCGCGCTTCGTCGCTTCGCCGTATCCTTTGCGGACGAGGGCGGTTTCCAGTTCCTCGCGGATCTGGCCTTCATACTTCTTGGCCACAACGGCCTTGGGAGCTTTGCCGGGGCGGAAGCCGGGAAGACGGGCCTGGCGGGCGTAGTTGGTGGTCACTTCTTCGCGCTCGCGCTGCACATCGGCAGCAGGAATCTCGATGCGATAGACAGCGCGGCAGTTGGGCTGGGATTCGAAGGTGATGTTCATGACTGGAAGCGAAGGGGAATAGGCCGCAGCATGCTGGCTGGCGGAGGGGGCAGCGATTTTAGTCAGGAATCAGGGCTTGGCAAACAGGAAACACCCGCCCGCCCCGGTGGAATCCCTATCCTTGGTCCTTCTGACGTGTCGATCAGGGCTGGATTTTAGCCTTTTCTCACCCACTGTGCGGGCCATGAATTTGCTCAAACGCTTCGAGCTGTGGGTGCTGCTGGCCATCATCGTGGCTGGCTTGACGTACGTGTTCACCTCCGGTCCTGCGGATGAGGGGGAAGAAGACTCCACTTCAAAATCCGGCACGGCAGAGTCCAACGACAAAGGCGGGCCGCTCAAGCTGCACCGCGTGGCTCTGGAGAGGGACTACGGCAATGTCCGGCTTGATGTGGACCTGCGGATTCGCAACGACAAGACCGAAAAGCTCCTCCTGCACGCCCCCACAGCCCGGTTGCTCACCACTCAGGGCCGGGAAGTCCCCAGCTTCTTTCTACCCTTCGCACCGCCTCCGGAAGTTGCTGCCGGATCCACCCAGGATGTTCAGCTGCGGTACTGGCTGGAAGCTGCCGACCTCCAGCAAGGCCTGACCCTGGACATCGGTGGCAACACTCTGGAAATCAAAGCTCCGACCCCGCTCGATATCGAAACCCTGAAGAGCGGCGAGAAAAAGGAGTTCACGGGTCCAATCGGCAAATAATTGACGGTCCTTCTCAGACAGTCCTCCACCGTTCACCACTCCCTTCGGATGTTACCCTCCCTTCTTATCGACGTCGGCAATGGCCGTACGAAATTTGGACTGGCCACGGCTGATGTCATCCTGGAGCAGAGGGATGCACCCACTTCCTTGCTGGTGGCAGACACAGAGCGCACGCTCGCCTCGACCCTCGCGGGTTGGGATTATGGCAGGGTCATCACTTCCTCAGTCGTGCCCGCTGCGACGGAGCGGCTCATCGGTCACTATGACCGCCGCATGCTCAACCTCCGGCATGATATCGACCTGGGCATCGGCATTCGTTATCCCAAGCCAGAGACTATTGGACCGGACCGTCTGGCCAATGCCGTGGCCTTGGCTCGCCTGCATGGTGCTCCCGGTATTGTCATTGATTTCGGCACCGCCGTGACTTTTGACATCGTGGCCGCAGACGCCGCTTATGTCGGGGGGGTGATTGCTCCTGGCCTTCGCCTCATGACCGACTATCTGCACGAACGCACCGCCCTTCTGCCCCAAGTGGACCTGAAGGAGCCGGAAACCGCCATCGGCAAATCCACGGTCGGAGCCATCCTTGCCGGAGCTGCGATCGGTTACCGGGGCATGGTGCGTGGCATCTTGGAGGCGCTAAGAGAAGAGCTGGGCCATCCCGACCATCTACGCGTCGTCGCCACGGGCGGAGACGCGGGGTGGATCGCCTCCCGCCTCCCGGAAATTGCCGTCGTGGACTCCGATCTCACGCTTCACGGCTTGCGCTTGGTGGGAAATCTCCATGCCGGTTCTCCGGTTTGATCACAGGCGGATTGGCCACGGTGGGGCTTGCAAGTCCTTGAAAATGCATTAATCCCACCCTCCTCTTTTCCCAAACCTTCTCCTCTCCTTTGAATAATATGAGTGATTCGGCACCAGTCGCCGTCGGCGTGGACTTTGGCGGCACCTCCATCAAGCTGGGTGTCTGTCGCGGTGCAGAATTGCTCGAAGTGAGCGAACCCATCCCAACCCAAGGTCACGATGGCCCCGTCGCCTTGATTCGTGTCATTGCCGACCGGATCGCCCAGATGCAGGAGAAGTACCCTGATATCTCCGCCGTCGGCGTCGGCGTCCCTGGGCTGGTGGATTTTGACAATGGCTTCGTCCACATCCTGACCAACGTCCCTGGCTGGAACGAAGTGCCCCTTAAAAAGATTCTCAGTGAGATGACGGGTCTGCCCACCGTCGTGGAGAACGATGCCAACGCCATGGCCTATGCCGAGTGGCGCTACGGTGCCGGACAGGGGATGCGCAATGTCGTGGCCCTCACGCTGGGCACAGGTGTGGGCGGTGGCTTGATCCTGAACAACGAACTCTACCGCGGCAGCCAGTTCTCCGCGGGAGAGATCGGCCAGATGAGCATCGATTTCCGCGGTGTCAGCGGCCATTACGGTAACTTGGGTGGCCTTGAGAAGTACGTGGGCAACAACCAGATTGCCGACCACGCCGTGAAGGTGTACGCCGAGGCTGGCATCCAGAAGACCGCCGGAGAATGCACTCCCCGCGCCATCGCTGAAGCCGCCGAAGCGGGCGATGAAACGGCCAAGATGATCTGGAAAGAAATCGCCGAATGGCTCGGCTCCGCCTTGGCCAGCGTGGCCTGGTTGCTCAATCCCGATGCGTTTGTCATTGGTGGGGGAGTGGCGCAAGCTGGCCCCCTCCTCTTTGACCCTCTTCAGAAGAAGATGAAATCCATGCTCTCGGCTGTCGTGTGGGAGGGCCTGAAAATCCTTCCTGCGAAGTTCAGCAACGAGGCAGGTATCATCGGCAATGCCGCCCTCGCCAGCGACATGAGCAAGTAGCCTTCGCAGTCCTTCAGCGTGAGAGGAACGCGACCTCTCCAGGCAGGCAAAATCCCCGTCTCAAGCCGTGAATTTGCCTTGTCTTTCGGCGGGAGAATTCTAATTTCCATTCCCGATTAATTTGGGGGCGGGTTTAGCGTCCTTCCCAATATTGAATGCTGGTACCCCGCCAGTGCTGTCACGATGGCAGGACCCGGCGTTGGTGATCTTCTTCTCATGAACCAGGAGCCGCAAGAGGTGGAGACAACCTACCAGATGGGTAGGCTTGCTCCGCCGTCGGTAGAGGAGCTGAATCATCAGATTCCAGGCTATGAGTTCATTTCCTTCATCGACCGTGGGGGCATGGGAGCCGTCTATCTGGCGAAACAGAAGACATTGAACCGCCTCGTAGCGGTCAAGATTCTGCCAGACGCCCTGTGCACGCGGAAGGCATTCGCCACTCGCTTTTTGCAGGAAGCCCGCCTTCAGGCAGGCATGAGTCACCCTCACATCGTGGCCGTCTACGACTATGGGGAGGCCGCGGGCGGTCGCTTGTACTACGTCATGGAGTACATCAAGGGCACCAACCTGCGCCAGCTCATGCACCGGGGGGAGCTCCACCCGAAGAAAATGCTGGCGGTCGTAGGCCAGCTATGCTCAGCCCTGCAGTATTCCCATGACCACGGGGTGATCCACCGGGACGTCAAACCGGCCAACGTGCTGATTGATGATAAAGGCAACGTGAAGCTCGTGGACTTCGGCCTGGCCAAGAAGCTGGAACTCGTGCCGGAAGGGCCGGGGCTTACGGCCGCTAGCGACGCTGTCGGCACGCCTGACTACATTGCTCCAGAGGCCATCGCTATGAATGGCAAGGTCGACCATCGTGCCGACATCTATTCCCTCGGGGTCATGCTCTACGAGATGCTCACGGGGAGCGTCCCCAAAGGCGCCTGGGAGTCCCCCTCCCGCGCTGCTGGTGCCGATGTCCGGTTCGACAGTGTGGTGCGCAAGGCCCTCCAGCCGAATCCTGAGCGCCGCTTCCAGCAGGTCATGGAGGTTACTCGCGTCATCGAAGATCTCATGGACGGTCGCGGGTCAAGCGTGGATGTCGATGGGCCTTTGCCTGCTCCAAGACCTCTCCCTGCGACTCGCAAGCCTGTCCGCGCCTGGGGCATGGGGGTTTTGTTTTTTCTCATTGTCGTGGTAGGCGGCAAAGCTCTGGTAGATGGATTTCAAACTCCGGTGCAACCTCAACCAGCTGTCGTCACCCCCGTGATTGCGCCGTCTGTGCCTGCAGTGTCGCCTGCTCAGCAGGCTCAGATGAATCTCGCCCAATGGGTCACCAACCGTGGCGGTGCCGTCAATGTCAGTCTTCCGCTGCAGACAGACCGCACCCTGGGACCCGGGTCGGACATCTCTGCGCCAGAGAATCTGCCAGACGGTGATTATTATGTGTGGCGGGTCAGCATTTCAAGCTGCAGCGATTTCACAGATGAAGACCTCGCTGGGCTGGTGAAACTCTGCGAAGCCGCTGACACCGTCAGCAATTTGAATCTGGATCGCGCCAAGATCGCGCCCTCCAGCTTGTCACAAATCATCCGGCTCGCTCCGACCCTGACCCATCTGCGCCTGACCAACACCCAGTCGTTCTCCAATGAGAGCATCCACTATTTGAAGCTCTGCAACAAACTTTCCCACCTCTACGTGACGACACGGGAGTCGGATCCGTTTGAGCTGGACGTCGGTCAGGATATCCGGTTGGTACAAAAGATGCAGGAACTTCTGCCTGACTGCCGCATCACTGTGGAGTAAATTAGCTCCGGAATTATTCAGCCTGCCATCTTATGAGGAAGAACAACCGTCATAGTTTGTCCATAGATACGCGTTTGAACCGGCCGGTGCTTCCGGCCAAGTTAAAAGCTCGCAGCGTCCGTTCCCTTCAGCGCCCGGCACCCCTGCGTACCAAGGTTCCTGTCATGTCCATTGTGGGTAGTGGGCCCGAGCCAGGCCCGATCCCTGATCCTCGCATCATCACCGCGATGGCCAAGCCCGTCGTTGGTGCTTTGCAGTCCATCACGCCTGCCGCCGGCAAAAAAGGCCGCCTCCTCTGGATTGGAGACGCCGTGGTGCCCACTGGATTTGGCACCGTGACGCACTCGGTGCTGGAGCACCTGGCAGCAGACTGGGACGTTGTCGTGTCCGGCATCAATTACGATGGCAGCCCGCACCTCCACTCCTACACAATCATACCTGCCTGGCAGGGTGGCGACATGTGGGGCAAGGACCGCTTCGCGGACGTCTGCGCCGAATTTGCCCCCGATGCCGTCATCATCAACAATGACTGGTGGAACGTGGCCGACTTCGTCAAACAAGCGCCCAAAGGTCTGCCCGTCATCGCCTACATGCCTGTTGACGGTGCGAACTTGAATCCCGGGGTTGTGCCCTGGCTGAACAAGCTTGCCGCTGCCGTGTGGTACACGGAGTTCGGCTACCAGCAGGCTGTCAGTGCCGGCTTCAAAGGGGCCCGCCATGTCATCCCGCATGGGCTCAATGACCGTCAGTTCAGCCCCGTCAACCGCGCGCTGTCGCGCAAGCTTCTCGAACTTCCGGTGCCGGAAGGAGCCTTCATCGTTGGCAACGTGAACCGCAACCAGCCCCGCAAACGGCTCGACCTCACCCTTCAGTACTTCGCCGCATGGGTGAAGCAGGGAAACGTCAAAGACGCCTTCCTCCTGCTGCATTGCGCCAGGAAGGACGCCGGCTGGGATCTCGAAAGCGTCGCCCGCTACTACGGCATCGCTGACCGGGTACTCTTCACCGGTACGGATGATCTCCGGAACGCCGTCGGCCTCAGCAGCATGCAACTGGTCTACAGTAGCATGGACGTTCAGGTCTCCACCACGCTTGGTGAAGGCTGGGGCCTCACCACCATGGAAGGCATGGCCTGTGGCATTCCTCAGGTGGTCCCAGACTGGGCGGCACTTGGCGAGTGGGCCACCCCCGCCCAGAAGGTGCCCTGCTCGACCACGATCGTGCATCCAGAGATCAACACCGTAGGGGCCATCCCTGACAAGGCAGCCTTCATTGCCACTCTCGACCGACTCTACCGCAACCCAGCCCAGCGCAACCAACTCGCGGAAGAAGGCACTGCCTTTGTACGCCAGAAACGCTTCTGCTGGAGCAGCGTCGCCAAACAGATGGAAGAGGTCGTGGAAGGTGCCCGGCCAGTGAAGCCTCGCCGGAAAGGATGAAGATCGCTTTTGTAGGAGCGTCAGGCTACGGGAATGTGGGGGACGACACCTATCCATTGGTGTTCCGTGCCCAACTTCCCGAAGCCGACCTCATCTCCTACAATTCCACCCTCCCCGCCGACCTGCCGGAAGATCTCGATCTTCTGGTCTTGGGGGGCGGCGGCATTCTGTACTACGCCGGTACGGAGGGGCGGGTGGAGTCATCGCATTTTGATTGCATGCGGTTCTATATGGACCGTGCTCAGGAGCGGGGCATCCCTTGGGGCATTCTGTCCTGCGGCTTCCAGTTTGGAGCGGATCGACATCATCACTTTGCGGTCGATCTGGCTCCCTGGGGCCCCTACTTGCAGCAGGCCCGCTTCATCACCCTTCGCTCACCTGAATGCGTCAGGATGGCAAAGGCCCTGTCAGGGCGTGAAGAAGGGATTCACTTCTTTCCAGACGCCGGTTACCTCTACCAGCCCTCGACCCCTGTTGAACCGGTTCCCAAGGTGCTGACGTTGATCCCCGCCGGGTTCATCAATCCCCGGAACGCTCATGTGCGTTACATACTCCGGCACTACCAGTCGATGAACTATGAGATCGTCTGGATGGGCATGGGCTCTCCGGGTGACGATGACCGCTATTTTGTGGAAGCTGCGGAGTGGCAACCCACAGCCTTGCACCTTCCCCAGCCCGGGCCTGCCAAGGCCTACGCTCAGATCGCCAGATCCCGCATGGTCTACAGCGGAAGGTATCACGGGATGGTGTTTGCTCGTCAGCTGGGAGTGCCGTTCTACGTCCCGGACAAGTGTCCTTACAAGATCGAGAAGGAAGACCTCACCGCCGATCCGTCACTTGCGGCAGGACACTTCAAGGTCCTGCGCGAGGTCATGTCGACTTTGTGAGCGGATCAGGACTTTTTCAGCAGCAGTACAAAGACCAGCTGGCCGTCGCGCCACTTGGGCCCGCCGATGAAGAGGGGGCTGTTGGGACGCAGGAGGGTGTCCGTCTTCACGAGCACCTGCTGCCCCTGCCAGAACTGCAGGTGGAGGTTCAG
>JBGGMQ010000561.1:0-3050 GCA_041287975.1 Verrucomicrobium sp.
ACCATCACTCCATTGCTGAAGGCGTGGGGGCCGGAACTGGCGGTAAACCAGGGGATCGGATCCCGCCTGGGATACGATGAGTACCAGTTTCACGGGGTGGACTTTGGCCTGCCCAAGGGCGATCTCTCGATGCTGAGGGAGGATGCGCAGCTCTTTCTGGCGCACCGGGACATCTTTGCCAAGGGGGCGAATGGGGAGTCCGCAGTGGGTTTTGACAATGCTCCCCCTGAAATCAAGCTGATGCCGTGGAAGCTGCTGAAGTTCTCGGACGAGAAGCGCTACCAGTTGAACAACGAGCTTCCCATCGCCTTTGGCACCCTGTTGGTGGCGTGCAGCTTTCTGCTACAGTTCCGCCTGATTGACCGGGAGAAGGGCGGGGGCTGGGCTTCTGTGCCTCTGAGAAGCCGGGCGGGCAACAATTGGGTGCTGGTCTGGTGTACGGAAGGAAAGGATGACGGAGACTCTGGCCTGTTCAAGACCCGGTGGCTGGGGGTGACCATGCTGGTGTGTATGACGCTCATGCTGATCATCGAGTTTACCCTGAACAAACCCCGGCAGCGGGTGGAGTGGATCATCAACATGCCGATCATGATGGTGGTAGGGGCGGTGATGCCGCTGGTTTGGAAGGTGCTATGGGATCTGGGGAAGAGGAAGCTAAACAAGGGGCTGGCCAAGTATGGGGACGATTTTCAAAAGCGGGTGTTCAGGCCTTTCATCGTGGGCTGCGTGGGGCTCATCGTGGTGACGATCTGGACCATTGCCTACAGCGCCCTGGGATTGATGGGGAGTCCGCTGCAATTATTGCGGGCCGTGGTGCAGATCGGTGCAGGAGGGTTCACTCTTTACCTGTTGTTCGCGGTGTTGCGGAACATCAGCAAAGAACTGCGCACGATCAATGCGGACCGGACTGGCCCTTGCGAGGCGGGTGAGTCATTGAACCGGACGCAGTCTGATATCTTTGATGAGTTTATCCCGGGACTGGATGATCGGGCTGCCCAAGCGGCTCTGCTGATTTTGCTGCCTGTCCCCATGCTGCTGGAGTTCTTCCAAAAATAAGGAGGAGAGGGGCGCTGCGTGGGAAGACGGTGCTTGGGGATAGGGGTGCTGCGCGTCCCTGCGGCGTGTTTGTCCATCTGTTCGGGCGTCATGGGGTGAAAGAGGGGGCTGGCGCTGGCGGTGGGTCAAGTGGGCGAGCCGGTTGCCGAAGAGGGTGAGGGGCTGCAAGGCGTGGCATCTCTCGATACTGGCCGGGAGGGTCTCCAGGGTGAGGGTTGCTCAGGTGCGGATGGTTTCAGTGATGCGCTTTTCCGCCTTGAGGTGGCCGGGGGGTGGGGAAGAGGGCGGCATGGGCTGGTGGGGCGTTTGATCTACCTGGGATTGGGGGCTGGAAGTTGCTCCATGGCATGCTGTGGAACAGGGGGCGCGTCTGACCCCCGGGGATGCTGGAAAAACTGCGATGGAGGCATGAGAAGCATTGAGTGTATGTTACATCTGCTTAGTTATTTCCGCTTAGTTTGCTAGGCAAGCCTTTGGATTTTCGTCTCGCCCTCCGCTTTGCCTCACGCTTGCTGGCAGCGCTTCGCTCCCGCTTTCGATGGCGCTCCTCAATGCGGGCAATCAGCTTTTTTTCGCTTGGTGGTATCACCAGCGCCTACTCCATGAGTTCAACGATGTCCGCTGTCGTCAGATGAAGGATGCCGGTCTCCCCGCTCATTCTCTCCTGCATCTGAAAGAGCACCGCCAGTGCCACCAACGCCATGTGGTGGTGCCACGCCAACCAGCCTCGTGCCTGATACTGCCCCATCCCCCAATGGCTTTTGGCATCCTGGAAGCAGCGCTCCATCCAAAATCTCGCCGCCTGCCAGCGGGCCAGTTGCTTCAGGGAGGTCTTCTCCCCTGAATTGCACAATGAAAGCTGAGGCAAATACAACCGGGCACCTGCAAGACAGACATGGGGGCCGCAGGTCAGAGCGCTGTAAACTCCCGTCTGGCAGTTGTCCTCTTTGCCCAGGAGCCCGTTCCACTGGCGCGCGACACCCACAGACGCCTTGCCCTTCTTGGCGTGGCTGGACTCATCAATGCAGAGCACCGAACTCACCGTGCCTCCGAGATGCTCATTGGCGCGGAGGCTTGTCTGCGCGTAGAGGGCGGACTCATCCCACTGGCTCGCGGAGATGAACGGCTGGCTGGCTTGATTTGACAGTTGTCCTCGCACAACGCTTCATCATGGCCGATTCGCTCATCCATGCGCTCCATGTTCTTGCACTGGGTCTGGCTCAGCAAGCCGCCGACATACCTGCAAGCAGCATGTCTTTCTGTCAGCAACAACTCATTGAGCGGGCGGCTGTCTTTCTGCTTGCGGATGCAGTAAGCGAGGATGGCGTCGTTGCTGACGCACTCTTCCCAGGTGGCGCCCAGACCTCTGCGGGGAGGATGAGCTCGTCATTGGAAAGGTGACGGTGGGGTGGACATGGCGGAAGGTGGTGTGCCCTTCCGGGTGCGGGGTGGTAAAAATACGGAGAGTGCCCCCTGTGGGAGTGGGATGCGGCTGGCCCGATTTGTGCTTGGGGGGACAGGAGAAAATTGTGTTGCTCAAGTAGTGGACAGCATAATGTTCTGGCGTAGCATCTGCCGATTTTTCTTCTGCGAGGTGTCCCCATTATGCCAGTCCAGCCTACAACTCTTACTGCGGCGGAGCGAAAGGATCTGACGGACTTTGTGAACCGTTTGTACTGGATATTCGGTGGGGCGTCCTTCACTTGGACGACGGTGGCGGCCATCGCGGTGTCACGCATTACTGCGGTGGATCTGCCGTTCTGGGGGCAGGCCTCGGTGACGGAGGTGGTGCTGACTTCACTCGTGGTCTTGCCCTTGCTTTCTGTGCCGGCGCTGATGGCCTGCTTTGTGCACTACAGGCATTTGATGTCTACGGCCGTGAGTCGTTTTCCGGGGGTGCCTGCTGGAGTGATGAACATCCCTAAAATGTTCACTTGGTTGAGGCCGTTTCTATTTTTCTTTCTCATCGTGGTGCCGATGTGCTTCACGTTCTA
>JBGGMQ010000562.1:0-11679 GCA_041287975.1 Verrucomicrobium sp.
CACGCGCAGTTGGTTGAAGATCTCGGAGCGCTCAAAGGTCGGCTGGTAGTTCGTGGACTGAAGGAAGTCGTAGTAGCCGATCTGGGGCTTCTGGCGACCAAGCGTCAGGTTGAACTCCTTCGAAGGGCGCCATTTGATGTAGGCATCCACGAGACCGTTGTAGAAGGGATCAAAGCCGTCGGAACTCTGGGCGTCGACACGCAGGTCGAACTGGTTGAAGAGTTTGACGTCGATACCGAAACGGGAGCGACGGTCTTCCCAGGAATCTTCATTGCCCTGGTCGGAATCCACCCAGTGGTACTGACCTTGATAGCGGCCGCGGAGTTTGAATTCCTGGATGATGGGGTTGTCCTTGTTCTTGTAGAGCGTGGCGAGGCTCCAGATCTTGTCGTAGATCGATTCTTCTTTTTCTTCCTTCTGGGGGGCGACGACGCCCTTGCCGGAGGAGACGACGGCTTCACTAGCCTGGGCTGCCACCGTCAGGGAGGTGACCGCCAGCGCCAGGAGGGCTTGGCTCTTAAGGTTGTTGCGGAACGTGAACTTCATGTTCGTTGGATGTTGCGTGGTTGTTGTTGAGGCAGTGCGGCATCCGGTGTTCCGGTCAGCGTGCGCTGGTTTGGGCATTTGCGGGTGATGCCTCCGGGGAATGCCGGTCGGCAAAGGAACGGGACTTGCAGTTCAGGAAACAGGGTAGTGCGTGCTCGAAGCACGTCCTGGGAGGGGGCGGTCTGTTTCCTCGAAACTTCCGGTGTTCCGGTCAGTCCGTGGGGCGCGCTTGGTCGGCCAACGCCTTGAGTTTCACTTCACTTCACTTGCTGACAGTCGACGCTCGATCTTCTTGTTCGTTGCTGTTTGACCGGGTCGGGTGCGGATGCTTTGTCGGGCATCCCTGGGATGGCTCTAAGCGCGCTTTTTGATCGAAGTGGTCTGGGAACCGTTGACCGCGTCGGGCAGACGGGTCTTCTCGGTGCTTTCCACCTGGGTTACGCGGCCTTAATGCACGACGATTTGCACGGAACCGAAGCGCATGGCGTCCACCTTGCGGCGCACGATTTCGACCCAGGCTTCGGAGGTGATGTCATTTTCTACGGAGTAGCTCATGGAGTAGGGGAGAGAGGATTCTGGTTTTTGGTGAGAAGCGTCAGGAAACCATCGAGGGGGTCGGCGTGGCGGACCCGGTTGGGTTTGGTCACTCGTTGGGGTTTGTTTTTGGCGGGCTTCTCGGGTTCTGGTTCAAAGGGAAGTTGCACTCCGTCGCGCTCCATCTTGCGGAGGGTTACGGAAACAACGTCCGCCAGCGTGTACCGGTCGAGGATCTGGGCGATGGCGTTGCGCACATCAATCATCAGCATCCTAAGACCGCAGTGGTGCTCGTCGGGACAGGTACATCGCTCGTAATCCGTCTCACTCGCGCACCCGATTGGAGCCAGTCTGCCGTCAATCAAACGAACGACTTCGCCAATCGTGATATCCACTTGTGGCTTGGCCAGGCGGCATCCGCCTTCCTTGCCTCTCTTGCTTTCCACATAACCTGCCAGCCGCAGTTCCTGGAGAATGTTCTCAATGAACTTGAACGGCAGGTTCTCGCCCTCAGCCAGATTGGAGACAGATACGACATCCTTGCCCTGACGCTGGGCAATGCCCAGTCGGATCAGAGTTCGGAGCGCATATTCTCCTTTTTTGGTGAGGTGCATGAACAATGTATAAAGGTTCAATCTACATTGATCAAGTAGGAATTAAGAAAAATTGTCATATATCCCCATCGGAGTTATAGACAATTGCCGCCCACGCCACAAGTTTGACCACAAACGTTTGGGCCTTTCTTATAAATAGACAGGCTATTTATTGAAGGAAACCGTTTGCTCCCGAGGGCATTTTCTCCATGTTTGGCGTGTGGCTTCATCTCGTTTCTTTGCCAGCAAACTTGCGCCCGTGGCGTACTACCACTGCATCTCCAGGGTGGTGGATCGTCGCTTTGCGTTTGGGCCCGAAGAGAAGGATCGCTTCGTTCGGATGATGCGGGCCTACGAGGGCTTCTGCCAAGTTCGGGTGCTGGCCTACTGCATCATGTCCAACCACTTCCACATCATGGTGGAGGTCAAAAAACGGCCCGCAGACCAGACGTTCACGGATGAGTGGCTCCTCCAGCAGGCCTCGCTGATTTACTCCAAGGTCGCGGTGCACATGCTCAAGGAGTCGCTGGAGACCTTTCGTCGCCAAGGACACCACGAGGCTGCAGACGAACTCAAAGAAAAGTACCTCGCCCGCATGTGGGACGTGAGTCAGTTCATGAAGGAGCTCAAGCAGCGCTTCAGCCTCTGGTTCAACAAGCGGGAGAGTCGCAAAGGCACCCTGTGGGAGGAGCGCTTCACCAGCGTGCTCCTCGAAGGCGAACTCGCAACCCTTTCGGTGATGAGTGCCTATATTGATCTCAATCCGGTACGGGCAGGCATCGTTCAGGATCCCAAGGACTACCGCTGGTGCAGCTATGCCGAGGCAGTGGCAGGAGCTCGTAAGGCCATTTCGGGCTTGGCTACCGTCACTGCGGAGCATCGCGTTCACGAGAAGCACCTTCCAGGAAGGCCTCCCGCAGGTTCGTCCAGTCCTTCGAAAGTCCTCGCTGACTACCGCGTCTGGCTTTTTGGCCAAGGCGAGGAAGTCCGTGACGGGCACGGCCCTGGCAGCCAGATCGTGCGCAAAGGATTCTCGCGCGAAGCCACGGACGAGGTGCGCTCTCGCAAAGGGCAGTTGACCCTTGCGGAGACTCTGCGTTGTCGAGTGAGGTACTTCAGTCGCGGAGCAGCCTTGGGCAGCCGCACCTTTGTGGACGAATTCTTCGAAGCGCGCCGCGATCGTTTTGGTTCGCGGAGAAAACATGGCGCGAAGCTCATGCGAGGCGGCAGTTTCGCGGGCATGTGCTCATTTCGTGCGCCCGGTCAGGCGGTACGCCGTGCTTCACCCTGAGGAACCCCGCCGCACTGCGGAGCTCCCTGTGATACAATTCTGCCGGGCTACAGCGCCCGCTCGATCGCAGCGTAGTCAATCGCCTTCAATCGTCCTTGTTTCACGCCCAGACGGGGCACGCAGTCGAGCAGCGCTTTGGTGTACGGGTGCTGTGGATTTCCTAAAACCTCTTCTGTGGTCCCGCTCTCGACAATGTGTCCGCGGAACATCACCGCGACCTTGTCGGCGATCCCTTTGATGATCGCGAAATTGTGGGTGATCAAGATCACACTCATATTGAGGCTCGCCTTCAACTCCGCCAGCAGGTCGATGATCTGCTTTTGAATCGTCACATCAAGGGCCGTCGTCGGCTCATCCGCAATCAGGAGCTTGGGCTGGCAACAGAGCGCCATGGCGATCATCACGCGTTGCTGCATCCCGCCGCTCAGTTCGTGCGGATAGGCGCGCAGCCGCTTCTCAGGGTCCACAATGCCCACTTGATACAGCCAGCGCACGATTTCAGCATCGCGGTCCTTCACCTCGGGGCGGTGCAATTGCAGCGCCTCGCCCATCTGGGTGCGGATCGTCAGTACCGGATTCAGAGACGTGCTTGGCTCCTGAAACACATAGGCGATCTCTTTGCCGCGGATCTTGCGGAGCTCCGTATCGGACAGCTTCAGCACGTCTTTGCCGTTCAGTTGGAAAGTGGACGCCTCGATCTTCGCGGGCGGCTCAGGGAGGAGCCGGGCCAGCGAGAGGGCCGTCACGCTCTTGCCGCTGCCGCTTTCGCCCACAATGGCCATGCTTTCGCCAGGCTTGAGGGTCAGGTCGATGCCTTTGACAGCTTGAAAGGGATCGCCATGATGCTTGTGAAAGGTGATCTTCAGGTCACGAATCTTGAGCAGGTCCGGGCTGGCGGCGGAGGAGGAGTTGTCCATCACGATGCGAAAGGTGAAGTCTGGGCTTGTGGGGTGTCAGTGCGAAAGGCTCGGCTGAGAAGGCGAAAACTCAAGGCCCATAACGAAAGAAGCAGGGCAGGGGCCATCAGCTGCATCGGCTCATCAAAAAAGCGCCCTGCATGTTGCGCCATCATCCGGCCCCAGGAATCAGGCTGCAGGCCTGCGTCTGCACGTGAAGCGCTCAGATAGTCGAAGACACTCTTCCAAACCAGCAGCGTAGCCACGTTGCGCAGCGTCCAGTTCATCAGGCTGGGCAGGGCATTCAAAAACACATGGTCCCACCAGTAACCCCAGTGTCGCCGTCCGATGGAAAATGCTGACTCCGCGATCAAGGCGAACTTGCTTTCCCGATAGGTCGCGTGAAATGCCGCCGCTCCTGGAATGGCAGAAAACAACACCAGCAGCGTCCATCCAGCTGCCTCAATCCCTGGTGCCGATGCGAGCACCATCCAGAGCAGCAGCAGAGGGGCGGCCGCAAGCGTCGCGATGATGCCCGTACGTGGAAACGACCTGCGCCTGCGTGAGGGTGAAATGCCAAGGCCGCTGACCACGACCAGTATCGCTGCAGCCAGGGAGGCAGCCAGGCACAGGCCCAGTTCCCGCCACATCAAATGATACGCAGCCAGCCAGGGTGAATCTGCGGGTGCCCAGAAAAACAGCGTGAGCAGTCCTGCTGCCAGCAGAGCCCCTGCAACCAGGCACACCCGGCTGCGAGTTTGCTCCTCGTCCTCGGCATGGTCCATGGCCGCTGGCAGACTCCGCTTGTCTCCCAAGTCGAGAACCAGATACCAAACCGCGAGCATGATGCCTGCGAGATACACCACCGCCGCCAGTTGCAGGGGGTGTTGAAAGCGAATCGCCTCAGCGGTGAAGGTGCCCCAACCTTGAAACTGGAAAATGCGTTCCACCGGCACGGTGAAAGCCAGCAGCATGGCCACGGCGGGCCGCGCCAGGCGCACCAAATGGACTCGCAATTCCGGCACGAGGTGATGGTACTTGATCGTGGCCCGTGAAAGCCCCCTGGACTTCAGCGGTCCCAGCATGGGATCTTTGAGGAGGACGCTGAGCCGGTGTGTGAATGAAAACAGCGCCATGCCGAAGACTGGCATCGCGAGCACCAGTGCTGGTACCAGCCACGCCCAGAGCGCCCTGCCCACCCGCACCGTCAGGGGCTCCATCCCAGGCGGAGGGTCATACGGGAAAAGCGTCTCCACAGGCAACTGCCAGCCGTTGACGATCAGCAGCACCAGGGCAAACGCCCACATCATGGGTGGCACCCCCACCAGGCTGCGTCCGATCCACCCCGTGGTTTTGGAAACTTTTGCACCCGCGCTCGAGACGAGCATGGCCAGAGCCAGAGCCGTGCTCAATCCCATCACCAGCGCCAGTGTGATCAGCAGAAAAGTAGGCAGCGCCTTTTGCGCCAGCACCATCAGCATGGACTCAGCATTCAGCCCCACAGGCATCACCCCCACGAGGAACTCGAAGGTGTCGCCCAAGGAGGTGCCGCTCTGCTGGAGCAGCAGCAGTGCCAGTACCGCGCAAATCAAAAAGGTGCGGACTGGGAGGTAGGAGGGAGAGGTGCGGAGGCGATCCATCAGGAACGGGAAGAGGAAATTGCTACCAGAGGCAGGCGGAAGGTCGGTCTCGGCAGGTTAGGGAGCAGGCGCTGTCAGGGCAGGGGTGTCCATGGTCTGTCTCAAATCTTGAAACAATCCTGCCTCCTCACGCTGAAAGCGGGGCAGCGCGTCGCGTCTCACCGCCACCGGATTGCCCCCGGCGAAGAGTGGCAGAAACGGCTTCAGTTCATAGATGCGCTCCTCCACGGCCTGCGCCAGCGCGGGCACTCGGGCGGGTTCAAATTCCGACCGGAGTGTCGACAACAGGGAATCCAGTGCCGGATCGGACACGCCGGAAAAATTCAGCCCCCGCAGCGCCTGGCTGGAGTGCCAGTAGGGCCACTGATCCCACGCCAGCTCAAAGTCCATGCCAATCAGGGCCGCATCGAACTGGTGCGCCTGGAGTCTTTGCCCCACGAGTTCCTGCCACGGCACTTCGACCACAGTCGTTTCGATGCCGAGAAGAGCCCAAGACTCTGCCAGGCGTTTGGCGAGACGGCTGCGCTCCGGACTGCCCGCAATAGTCAGCAGTTCGATTTTGAAAACCTTGCCATCCTTCACCACCTTGCCAGTAGGATTCTTGCTCCAGCCCATCTCATAGAGAATCTGCCGCCCTCTCAGGGGATCAAACGCCAGCGGTGTCAGATCCGGCGTGTACCACAGCCCCGGCTGAAATATTCCTTCACACAGTTGTCCCTGACCGCCCACAAAATCCTGGATCAGAGCCCTCCGGTCCACGGCCTGCCCCAGGATGCCGCGGATGCGTGGATCATTGAGAGGAGCCTTGCGGCAGTTCCACACGACTTGCAGTCGATTGCGCGGCGTGCTTGACCGCACGGCCACCCCGGGATCTTGGGCCATGGTCGCCAGGCTGCTGGAGTCTGGCCAGAAAAGTCCGACACGTTTCATCGCAAACCCCAGGCGGATGTTGGTGGCGTTCTGGTCGAGGCGGAACTCGATGCCTGTCGGTTCACCTTCCCTCTGGCCACCTTCCACTCGCTGGAGGAAAAGTTGCTGACTGGTCAGTCGGCCCACCTTGAAGGGGCCCGCCCCGGACGGCGGATCCGTCAGGAAAGGTTTGCGCACCGCGGCCAGTTCATTGCCTTGGCGCTCGATCCACTTGGCAGGCAGGATGGGCAGCCCCACGAAAGCCGTCAAAGCTGGCCCATAGGTCTCGCGGAAGCTGATACGCACTTTCGTTGGATCCGTCGAATCCCAGAGGTGGATCATGCGCAACACGTCCCGGCCCTGCACGGGCCATGGTTGCGCCAGTACCAGCCGTATGGTGCGCTCGACATCCGCAGAGGTCACTGGGCTGCCGTCATGGAACTTCATGCCAGGACGCAAAGGCATCTCCAGCAGGGGACGCTCCAGCATGGGATTCTTCGCCACAATCCGCATCTTCGCCTGTAGCGCGGGAAGGTTTTGGTAGTAAAGAGCCAGCTCCTCGAAGAAGCGCAGAGTCTCACCGCTCACCCGGAGTTCGTAGGCCTTCGGCCCGTCGAACCACACTTCTTTCACCTGCGCCTTCTCAAGTGCATGCTGGATGAAGTACTCATGGTGCGGCCAGGCGGGCTCATTCATTTCCACCCGGATCGTTTCCACCGGCAGGGGGCCAAACTCCGCGATGGCCTGGAGCACGGCGGCTCCACCTGCGCTGCCCGCATCTGAAAAACGAAGCATCAACTCGTTGCCCAGTGCCTCGGCTGACGCCAGGTGCCAGCGCGTCCAGGATTCCGCCCCCAGGCTGCGGATCTTTTTGGAAGCCTGTTGGGCATACTCTTCATTGGCGAACCAGAGACTCGTCTGTTGAGACCATGCCCATGACTTCGCCAGTGCGCCTTCAATCCGTCCGTCGGTGCCTATTCTCAACAGCGGAGCGTGCACCAGTGTAGCGGACTGCCGGTCCACCTCGCTCATGGGCAGGTAGGGATTCAGGGTCGGCTCGACGCCCTCACCTGAGGCGACAACCAAGTTGCCCCCGCGGAGACGCTGGCTCTTTGCCGACTGGAGCGCTGACCAGAAGGTCAACAAGGCCAGCGACAGGGGAATACCGAAGATGACCCACCTAGATTTGAGCATGCAAAATGACCTTCACCTAAGCAGGGGCCACTCCGGAAGGCAAGTTGCGTGCTGTGATAATGGCGGTTTGCAACTTACTTTGGGGCTACGCCGTGACCTTGAGGGGCTAGAACAAGCCTCTCACTGCCAGCGCGATAGGCCGACAATTCCAGCCTGTCCGGCCATGCCGCCAGTTTCACCGCACCCGTTTTTGCTTGGTCGAAAAGCCGAATTCCCAGCCGGGCACAGATTTCCGTCACTTCCAGAGGCAGTTCCTGACCCGCGGGGAAGCTCTGGTTGGAGGCGATTACCGCCCGGGGCTCGACAGCCATGATAAACTCCGTCTGAAAGGCGGCGTCGCTCGCGTGGCGGTTGCGAATGATGACGTCTGCCTTGAGTTCAACCTTGGCCCATCGCTCCAGCATTGCTTTCTCGGCCACGAATCCCGCATCCCCACACCACAGGACTCTGAAGTTACCCAAGTCCACCCGCATCACCAAGGTTCGGTCATCCGCCCTTCGTGGCCACAGGTCGGGGGTGGGGTACAGGACTTTGGCTTTCGCGGTGCCTGGAGCGGGTGAAAGCTCCACCCACCCGCCGAAATCAATCGCCTTGCCCGGCCAGGGCTCGGCCGACAATCTCTTGAAGGACGTGTGAGACCCATCCCATCGCCAGGGTTCGCGGGAGGAATGATAGTAGTTCGGCGGCTGAAACTCCCGCCAGGTGGCTGCCGCTCCCCCAACATGGCCGATATCACTATGACTCACGACGACGCCAGCAAGCCGCCCCACCGCTTCGGATTGCAGATAGGGACGAACCAGAAACCGGAAATCGTCCTCGCTTCCGGTGTCCAGCAGCCAGTGCGAGCCCGCCGCCCGTAGGTGTTGCGCCGCTCCCCCTTCGGAAACTCTCAGCACGGTCATTTCCATGGGGGCTCTGGCCTCCCAAGGTCGGGAGGGCACGCGAAAGTTACCGCCAGGAATGCTCGCAAAAAAGACCGCCGAGTTGATCGTCCAGCCAGCAAGAAGGAAGTTGGCATTGCTGAAGAGCACTTGGATCCACGTGAGGTGCACCGCAGCACTCATCAGCGTGAGCACTGCCGTGAAGAGCACCAGAAATGATAGCGGCACTAGTATGATGTTGGCGACAAGGGAGATCGGCGTCGCTGACTGGAAGTGCGCCAGTGTCAGGGGAAGGCTGCCGACCCAGGCCGCTGCAGAAACCGTAAACAGACCGCAAAGTTCCCGTCGACCCTTCCAGCTCGCTCGTTGCCAGAAGTTCAGCAGTGATCGAGGAAGGTAAGGATCGGGGGCAATCCACCATTCAAACGGTCGTTTGAATGGCTCCGCCAGCAGCGCGATCGCAGCCAGCACCGCAAAGGACAGCTGAAAACCTGCCGAAAAAAGCTGCTGGCTGTCATAGGCCAGCAATAGCAGCGCAGCAGCTGCAAGACTGTTGAGCAAGTCACCCTTGCGATGCACCAGAGCCCCACAAAGGAAAACCGCCGCCATCACAGCGGCCCGCACGGCCGACGGGCTCAGCCCAGTGATGAAGGTGTAGCCAAAAAGCACCGGAATGAGGATCGCTAGCAGTGGGCCTCGGGAGAGCCCAAAGACTTTGAGGAACTTCCAGAGGATCAGTCCCACGATCGCTACATGGAGCCCGCTCACGGAAAAGATGTGCAGCGTGCCACTCAGGCGGAAGGGTGTGCGCAGATCTGCCGAATCCGCGTCAATGGTTCCCATCACCATGGCTAGGATCACCGCGTACTCCTTCGGTGCATCCTCCAAGTCTTTCTGAAGTGCCTGTCCCACCCACAGTCGGCATTGCTCCGCTGCCCGGATCAGACCCGCTTCAATATTCCAGCGGTCCTCAGCCAGAGAGGCAATCGTCGTGGACCGCAGTTCGGCAGCGAGACCCAGACGCAGGTCGTAGGCCCGTTCATTGAACTGGCCAGGATTGTCCGGCTCCCGCGGCAGCCGCAGAAAGCCTGAAAATCGGTACCGGCCAGCGGGGAGATTTTCCTCCTGCCCAGTAACCAGTCGCAGCACTACCGGGCCGTGCCACTTGATGCCGAGGGTGGGGGCTTCCACTTCTGTGGCGACGAAATACTCCTCCCTGGGGATGCTCCCGGGAAGATCTCTACGAAGGGCCTTCTCCACACGACCTGTAGCGATGACGGTCAGCCCATCGGAGGGATTTCGCCTCTCTAAGTAAACGCGCAGCGGATGCTCGCGAGAGCGGAGCAGGGCCGAGGCTTGTATCGCCGCAAAGGCAAAGAGGGTCAGCAACAGGAGTGGTACTGGAGATTTGCCTCTCCTCCGACATGCAATGACGCCCGCCACAAACCCAGCGACACTCGCCCCCGCCAAAGCCAGGCCCGCCGGACGCACCGCATCCGCGATCAAGATTCCCGCTACCGCAGCCAAGGCATGCCCGATGAGGGGGCGGGATTTCATGGCGTCACGCCACGACATGCCTTTTCCTTCGTTTGAGGCCACTGTAGAATATCAAGCACCCAACGTGCCGCTGGAGCTCTGCTTGGCTCGTGCCGCAGCCATCTCCTTGTATTGGAGCTGCTCTACTTCATTGATCCGGTGTTTGGCATTCGCGCTGTGGCGGGTGCCGGGGAAGTTGCCCACCACCTGTTCCAGGATGTCTTTCGCATCATCATACCGCTTTGCAGTCATGTGCAGGTCCACAATACGGAACATGAGGAAGGAGGCGTTATCCTCTGTCCACTCCCGGCCTTCGAGGTTTTCCTGGATGAAGGCGATCGCCTTGTCTGAATCATTGAGCTTGTCAGAGTAGATTTTGGCGATTTCAGAAACCGGGAAAGCGTCCTCGGGCTTTTCCCGGGTCATCTTCTCATACTCGTTGATGGCCCCTTGGTAGTCACCTTTGGCGAGGAAGGCCACCGCCTTCATCCCTTCGTCCTGCTGAATCTCTTCACCGGAGGAGTACATGACCGTTCCCACGGCATCGCCAATTTTGGGAAGGATCACCATCACGAAGAAAATCCCCCCCGCCACCGCCAGGAAAATGATCGCTATCAGCGGATACATCGGATTTTCCTGCCACTCTTCAGAGCTCCAGCGCCCCATGACGTAAAAAACCAGGAGGAGGAAAATGCCCGCAGTGCAGAAGTTGACGATGGTCCGGGTACTCATAGGAGGATTAGGTTGTAGGGAAAAATTATCAAATCGACCGGGGCTGGAAAAGAAAAAACCTTCATCCAATGGCTCCGCCCGTTACGAATATCCCGTGTAACAAGCAGAAAGCCCGAAAATTTAGTGAATCAACACTCGTGACTTGCAGAAATGCGAGCCAGATGCTTTTATAAGCCTATCAGTATCATTTACTGGATCAAGATCCTTGCTGAAGCATAAAGTAGACGCCCCTTTCTTTTTAATAATTTCAAAGCATTCTGAAAATTATGTTGAAATTATTATTGTTAGGGTGTTGGTTAGTGAGTCTGCGGGCATAGCATAGTGGTAATGCGCTAGCCTTCCAAGCTAGCAAGACGGGTTCGATTCCCGTTGCCCGCTCCACTTTCCGCCTACTAACGTTCAGAATCAGCAAGTTATGAAGTCTAAACTGCTCCCAATTGCCCTGTGTGGCATGGCATTGAGTTCGTTTTTGCAGGCTGCTGAGCCCATAAACTGTGACAAGGTAGCGGATCAAGTTCGGTCATCTGTGGAAATCGAACCTGCGAAAGTTCTCGTAATTGTTGAAGACGCAGTGGTGGCCAATGAAGTGTGTGTTTGTGAAATTGTAAAAGCTGCAATCATCGCATCCCATGCCACAACCGACTTGGCGAAGCAGATCATGCTTACTGCCACCAATGTTGCACCCAATCGTGCTGAGTTGATTGCCCTGTGTGGCAAATCCGTCATGAGCACGACCGCTGGTGGCAAAGAAGTGGTCAATGTGAATGGCGGTAAAGAAGTAGTCGCGGTGAACGGAGGCAAAGAAGTGAAGCAGGTCATTTCGGTGCAGCCCGCCATGGCCGCCCCGGAGCCCACCTTCTTCCCCGCAGACATTCGCGGTGTCTACCTGCTTCAGCCCGGCGGCGGCTTTATCGTGGAAGTCCCCGA
>JBGGMQ010000563.1:0-3170 GCA_041287975.1 Verrucomicrobium sp.
CACATCCGCGCACACACGAACCCGCCAAACACTCCCTCTCATCTCCCCAGGACGAACCCGAAGGGTTCACCCTGCGTAGCCATGGGTCGGCCGAGTTTTACGAGGTCTACCCATGGAACACGGCGCGCCAAGCACTACCACGAAGTGGTAGGCCCATCGGGTGTCACCGGTCTAACGCTCGCGCAATTGGGCGCGGGCACTGAGGCAGGATGAAGCTTCGAACGACGAACGGCCTCGAAGTTCGATGTAAAATACGCCTACAACGCACGCACCGTTCTACTGAATTACTGTTTTACCGTACTACCGAATTACCGTCTCACCGCCGTCATGAATCCACGGTCTGCAGCGGTGTCATGATATTCACCAGGCTCAAACCCCGCCTCCCGCAGCAACTCCGCATATTCCCCTACCCCATAGCATTTGCCCTGGGTGGAGTGCATCAGCAGCGCTGAATACTCCGCCACCGGCAGCGGCCCGGTCTTGGCTTCGTTGATGAAGGCGTCATGAATGATCAACAGCCCACCCGGTGCCAACTCCTTGTGGGAGATGGCCAGCAGTTTCCGCACCTCGGGATAGTCCCAGTCATGCAGCACATTGGAAAACAAGTGCACATCCGCATCCGTGGGCAGCGGGTCCTTGAACATGTCGCCCGTGGCCACCAACACCCGGTCCGGATAACCCCGCTCCACGATGCAGCGCTGCGTGATGCGATCCACCGGAGCCTGCTCGAACACCGTGGCCCGCAGTTCCTCATGGTGCGCCACCAGGGAGCACGAATAGATCCCGCTGCCGCCACCGATGTCCAGCAAGTGTTTACGACCACCCAGATCCACCTTCTTCGCCAGCGCCTGGCCCAGGTAAAAACCGCGGCAGTCCATGGCCGCCGTGAAGCTGCGGGAGAACGCATCCGTCTCCATGGCCTTGTGCCAGTCCAGAGCCGCCTCGTCGCCACCCCAGTTGGCAGGCTTGCCCGTGCTCAGAACCTTCAGGTAGTCCAGCGCGATGGGCCGGTCCTTGAGCGAGGCGTAATACGGGGAGAGACACCAGGGAGAACCCGCAGTGAGGTGTTCCCGCGCCGTCAGGGTCGCATGAAACTTCCCGTCCTGCTGCTCAATGAAGCCATTGGCGACAAACAGCGTGAGCATCACGTCCATCGGACGCTCCGCGAATTCAAACCGGGCGCAAATCTCCTCCTTCGTGGAGGGATGCATTCCCAGCCAGGTGAAAAAGTCCAGATGCACCACCGCCGCCGTCAGCAGGTCAGCGGCATAGAGCCCGTCACGATAACGGTAAACACGGAGAGGATCGCTTTGGGGAACGGAGGTGAGGTCAGCAGCCATGCCACACTCAAGCGAGATTCCCCGGCAGTGACAAAGCGAATCTAGTGGAGGGAATGCGGATTAACCACAGAGACACAGGGAACACAGAGGAATACAAAACTTCAAGAATCAAAAACGAAACTTCAGCTTTACCTTCACCGCCGCCCCTGAAGGATCGTGTTAATCCTATTTGAAAAATCAGTCTCTGTGCCCTCTGTGACTTGGTTTAACCTGCATTTTCTTTCCTACTCGATCTTGCCGTTGTAGCCGGCCTTGTTCAGCGCGGCCTGGAGATCATTGAGGTTGAATTCGCCTTCCACGGTGAAGCTGTCTTCGCCCTTGGTCGCGTTGTGCTTGGTGGCACCCTTGACGGTCTTGATCGCTTCATCCACGCCCTTCACGCACTTGCCGCAGCAGAGGTGGGTGCTGCTGACGGTGGCGGATTTCACCTGCTTGTCGGCCACCGCTTTCACAGTTGCGCCTTCGCCATAGTAGCCGGCGCCCAGCAGGGACTCGACGGCCTTGTCCACATCCCCTTTGGACTTGGCGGTGATGGTGACGCTGGTCTTGGTGACGGCCGCCGTGGCGCCGTCCACCTTGGTGATGGCCTTGGTGATGCCGTTTTCACAGCCTTTGCAGCAGTTGTGAATGCCGTTGAGCGTGACGGAGGATTCCGCGTGGACAGCAAGGCTGAGGGCGAAGAAGGTGGCGGTGGCGAGCAGAGAGATTGGTTTCATAGGGTGACAAAGACGACGGCGGTTCAATTGAGCTATCAAGGTTCCGTGTCTATTCCTATTTCAAGGTTTCGACAAACTCCAGAAGGTCCGCCATGGCCTGCGTGTCCAGACCGGCCTCCAGCCCCTCCGGCATAAGCGAGAGACCACCTGCGGACATCTTTTTCACCTGCGAGCGCGCGACATTCATCTCCTGCCCCGCCGTCATTCTCACGGTCACTCCCGAGGTGTCATCCTTGGCCAGCAATCCTCCCAGGGTTTGACCATCCTGCGTCTCCACGGTGTAGGCAATGAACTGTGGCGCCACCTCCTTGTTGGGATCCAGGATGGCGCTGAGCAGGGCCTCGCGCCCCTTGGTCTTCACGGTGATGAGGTCCGGCCCCACCTGGAATCCCTGCCCACCGGCGCGGTGGCAGGTGAAACAACGCTGCATGAAGACCAGTTGCCCCTTGGTCGCATCCCCTTTGATGGACACGGCCGGCTGAAACTCCGTAATGACCGTCTCCCTGGGTTTGGGAATCACCGCCGCCAGCACCTTTCGAGTCTCGGCTGCCACCTTGGGATGAGTGTGTTTGATGAGCGCCTGCACCTGGGTCGTGGAGAAGTCCGTGGGAGCAAGAGGAGGCTGGGGCATGCCCATCTGCCGGTACAGCTCCAGGATGCGATCCGGACGCGAGAGCAACCCGTCCAGAGCGGCCGTCCGCGCCGTGCCCTGAAGCCAGGGCCAGGCCGAAATCAAAGCCTCAGCCACATCCGGCTCGGTGAACTTGGCCAGAGCCTGCACCGCAGCGGCCTGGAGATCTTCCGGCTGCCCGCGTTGCAAGAGACCGACGAGAGCGGGCCGGGCCTGCGGGTAAGGGGCAATCTCCAGCAACGCCACCGCCTCACGACGCCGGGAACTTTTCACCTCTGCATTCAGCGCCTCGCTGGCAGCCTTCTCGAAGAGAAACTTGAAGAGACCTTTCCCATCCTTTTTGGCCAGCGAACTCCCCGCGCGCCGCAGGCCTTTGTCCAGCGCCTGCAGTCTTTCGACAGAGCTGTCATTGCCTTTGGCGAGCGCTTCCATCAGCCATGCGAGATCGTCGGCGTTCTGGCGCGCGGCGATGATCTCGACCAG
>JBGGMQ010000564.1:0-3953 GCA_041287975.1 Verrucomicrobium sp.
GATCGGCGGCAAAGATGCTGATCCCCATATGGAGGATGAGAATTGCGATGAGAATTTTCATGGTGGGGACGGAGTTGTATTGCCAGTGATGCGGGCCTAGATGGCATGTCCACGATTGGAAAAACAAAAATTATCAGATCGGGATTGCGAAAGCAAGACTCCGAGCAATGCCCACCTGATCCAAACACGCTCATTCTTGCTGAACCGTGGAACTGCTTGTATTCGCCCCTCCGGGGTGTCTGGTGGTCATCATGAGCGATACCGTGTGCCCGATGTGCGAGATGAATGAGATCCTGGACCACTCGGATCGCCTGGAGTGCGTGACCTGCGGCCATGAGTGGCAGCGGGATGCGGTGGTGGACTCGCCGGATGCGGAGCGCGTGGTGAAGGATGCCTATGGCCATGTGCTGGTGGACGGGGACATCGTGGCGATGATCAAAGACCTGAAGCTGAAAGGCTCCTCGGTAATGCTGAAAATGGGCACAAAGTCGAAACCCATCCGTCTGGTGGAGGGTGACCACGAGATCTCCTGCAAAATGGAGGGCCTGTCCATCGCCCTGAAGGCGTGCTTTGTGAAGAAGGTGACGGTGTAGGGGAGGGAGGGTCAAGGTGGAAGGTAAGACTGGAGTGAATGCGCCTGACCCAAATTTAGCTTCCCAAGGGAGGTAGCTTTTTGCAGCATGGGACATGGAAACCTTCTGCCGGGCACGGTTCTCTTTTCTGATGATGCCTCTGGCCACGCTGCTGTTGCTGGCAGGGAGCGTGGCTGGCGAGTCGGTCAAGGACCGGGAGGGGGCGGTACGGGCAGACCGAGCACGGATGGAAAAGGACGACCGGTGGATTTTTGACGACTACCAACGAGGATTTGCCGAGGCAAAGCGGACGGGAAAACCCCTGCTGGTGGTACTGCGCTGTGTGCCTTGCCTGGCATGCATTGGCATCGACACGCAAGTGCTGCTGGAGGAGCCAGAGCTGGCGAAGCGGCTGGACCAGTTTGTGTGTGTGCGGTTGATCAATGCGAATGCACTGGATCTGGCGGTCTTCCAGTTCGACTACGACCTGTCCTTCACCACGATGTTCTTCAATGCTGACGGGACTGTCTACGGGCGGTACGGATCGTGGACCCACCAGAAGAACTCCCAGGAGACTGCCATTGCAGGGTATCGCAAAGCGCTCGATGCGGCATTGACGGTCCACCAGGGGTATCCCGCGAATAGAGAATCCCTCTCAGGCAAGCAGGGGTTACCAACGCCCTTCAAGACTCCGACGGAGATTCCTGCGCTGGCCGCAAAGTACAAGCCTCAACTCGACTGGGAGGGCAAGGTGGCGGGTAGTTGCGTGCACTGCCACATGATTGGCGCGGCTTATCAGGCCACCTACCGGGCCAAGCGTGTGCCCATGCCGGAGGAGTGGCTGCACCCGTGGCCGGAGCCAGAGACGGTGGGACTGACGCTGGCGTCTGAGGAAGTGGCACGTGTGGTTGAGGTGGCACCTGACTCAGCAGCGGCCCGAGCTGGCCTCCAGGTGGGGGATGACATCACGCAGATCAATGGACAGCCGTTGGTTTCCATCGCGGATGTGAGCTGGGCCCTGCATCGGGCTCCGGCGACGGGAGCGATGAGCATGGAGGTGCGCCGCAGTGACGCAGGTCAGATTCAGCAAGACCCCCGGATCTTGAGCCTGAGTTTGATTCTCTCTGAAGGATGGCGGCGCAAGTCGGATGTGACCCGACGGGTGAGCATATGGCCGATGCGAGGGATGGCGCTGGGAGGGCTGCGCATTGAACCCATCAGCACTGAAGGTCGGGCGGAACGAGGGATGCCAATGGACACTCTGGCGCTGATGGTGCTGAACGTAGGCCAGTACGGCATGCACGCTGCGGCAAAGAATGCAGGCTTCCTGAAAGGGGATGTGATTGTGGAATGCGACGGCCTGAAGAAGAAGATGGGCGAGAGCGAATTGATCGATCATCTGCTCCAGACTCGCTTCCCAGGAGAGAAGGTGAAAGTGACGGTCCTGCGCAACGCCCAGCGGATCGACCTGGACCTGCCTATGCAGTAGGCTTCGAATTTGGCGCAGGTATGGCGGATGTCGCGGCGTTATAGACTGCCGCTTCCCATGAATCCATTGTGTTCCTCATCCACCTTCGATCGCACGCTCCAGGCTCTGCCTGGCCACTTTGGCCGCTCATGGGCCATTCTGCTGTGTGTCTCTGTCTCACTAGCATCGGCCACAGCCGCAGACATTGAACTGACAGAAACTCTGCAACTTCCCGAGTGCCACAGTCTTGGCTGGGTGAAGGCGAACACACAGGCGAAGGGGCAGAAGAGCTGGGATGGGGTGCTGGATGAGGCCAAGTGGGGCACCCCCTCGCCCCAGCAACTGGTGGACCGGAACTGGGACTGGAAGCTGACGGATGAGCAGTGGCAGCAAGCGGTGACGGAGAAGGGCGAGGGCAAGAAGGAGGATGTGAAGTTTGACCTCTGGATCCCAGAAGGTGTGGCCCCTGTGAAAGGCATCGTGGCGATCTCGGGCCATGGCAGCGGGGAGAACCTGTTCGTACACCCGGAGCTGCGCAAGATGGCCCGGGAGCTGCATCTGGGACTCTTCAAATTTGTGGGCAATCCCATGCAACGGGGCTTCTGGCCGCGGAGTCTGCTCTATGACCGGCTGACGTCGATGGGGCAAAAGGCCGGGCACGCAGAGCTGGCAGGTGCGCCGCTCTTTCTTTACGGGCACTCCAACGGTACGGGCTTTTCCGCCATCTTCACGGCCACAGAAGGAGCCCGCGTGTGGGGATGGGTATCCATGCGACCGGGCACCACCTTCCAGGTGTACCAGCCCGGAGCAGCGCAGGTGCCTGGATTGGTGATCTTCGGCGAAGACGATCCCTTTCTCGTACGCCCTTCCAGAGAGGAAAACCTGGCCGTGGTAAGTGTGATGCGAAAGAAGCACAACGCCCTCTGGGCCTATGCCGTGGAGCCCAAGACGGGGCACGGGCCCGGCCAAAAGACGTGGCCGCTGGTGTTTTCCTTTCTGCGCCAGACCTTCGCGGCACGTGTGCCAGCTGGGACCGGGGCGGCGGGTTCAGAGAAACTCCATGTGCTCGATGCCACCACGGGTCAGCTTGGCAGGAACTGGGATGCAGCCACGGGTGGCTACCAGACACTGCCCATCGCCCCGTATGCCACCTTCACGGATGACAAGACCACGGCGTCATGGCTGATCAATGAGAAGTTCGCCAAAGACTGGCAGGCATTTCAGCGGGATGGGCAGGTGGCGCAGTAGGCAGAGTTATACCCCTATTCTTTCGCTGTGACGGGAGACGCTGCGGTGTGGATGGCGGCGATCTCCTCCGCAGACAGGGCGCGCTGGAAAACGGCAAGGCCACCAATGAGACCACCGAAGAAGTTGCCGGGCTTGCCTGCCACAGAGACAGAGCCGACGGTGAACTCGGCACCCGTGTCCCCGCCATCGAAGAGACCTTCCGTGTAGGGGAAGGGATTGCTGCCTTCGGAGGAGTCGAGTTTGCCATTGAGATAGAGTCGGACCTCTTTGGCATCATAGGTGAGGGCAAGGCAGTGCCAGCCCTCCATGGGCACCGGAGAGCCACTGGAAGCGTAGGTGATGCAGAACTTCTCCCCGGGAGTGGGACCACCGACGCTGGAAACATGGCCCTGGAAGAGATCCTTGCACGGCTGCCGCTTCATAGTACGGAAATCCGTACGGGAGGCGGCATTCAAAAAGAGGCAGTACTGGCGCATCTTGCGCGTCTCATCCCACACGCCTGCGATGGCCTGCCAGGGGGCGGGCCGCTCCCGCTTCACCCAGGCGAGTACAGTGACCTGGGCCTGCGGGCCGTGGATGTTGACCGGGCCGAGTTGGGCGCGAGGAATGCGCAGCCACTGCTTGGGCTTGATGCGAAGGGCAGTGCCAAACGGCCCCTCCTCCAC
>JBGGMQ010000565.1:0-3039 GCA_041287975.1 Verrucomicrobium sp.
TACATCCGCAATCTGGTGCTGCAGTCGAACGGTCTCGTGCGCGTGCAAGGAGACGTGACCCTGCAGGGCCGCGCCATCTCAGGCAAGCTCATGGTGGGTGTGCTGCCCTCCAGTCTGCAGTGGCTTCCCGGCTCGCATGCCCATGTCTTCACGGAGCAGCTTCCCGGTAGTCCGCCCGGCTTTGTGTGGACCTATGTGAACCTCGGCGGCACGGTGGACGCCATCCGCGAGGACCTGACCAACCGCCTGCTCATCGCCATGGGCAAGGAAGCGCTGAAGGTGCCGCTGGATCTCGCGGGCCGCAGCCTGGACCTGCTGGGTGATGCTGGAGCCTTACCCGTGGCACCGGCCGCCGTGAAGGAGATCACCAACGAGGTGATGAAGACCGGCACGGAGGTGATCCAAGGAACCGGCGGAGCCGCCGGCAAGACGGTGGAAAAGGCCGTGGAGACCGGCGTGGATGTGCTGAAGGGCGTGGTGCCGATTTTTGGGAAGTGAGCGGGACGTGGCTGCGGTGAGAAGATTAAGTGCAGTGCCATGGACACCACGGAACGATTCATCACTCTCGCGAAACTGCTCCCTATCTCGGTGCCTTTGTTTACGTGGGTGACGGGTCTGCTCGCTTCGGTCTCCCTGTTCTTCATTGCCCGCGAGATATTTCGTTCGCGATCACTCCCACCATGCGGTGCCTGGCCACTGCTGCGATTTGCGATAGTGCCCTTCTTTCTGCTCTGGCTTGGTGCACGGATGATGCATGAGTCGCATCGTATTGCACCCCTCTGGCCCAGCATCGCCATTGGGGCCATCCTGCTGGCGATGCTGCTGGCTGGGATCAACACGATTCGCCGTGCTTCCGCGTGGCGGGTCGCTTTTGCATGGGCCTTCGCTTTTCAGTTCTGGCTCGCCATGTCCTGCGGGTTTATAGCGGAGCTATCGGTGTCGGGTGATTACTTCCGGTGGCTGCGGTGAGAAGATGAATCAGCCCATACCCAGCGTTACTGAGGCAGATGTGGAGCGCGTGGTGCGCCGGGACTTCCAAGCGGACCAATATGCCCAAGTCATCGCCATGCTGGCCGAGTATGGCCAGGAGGAGTGGCACCGGGAGCGTGGCCGCGTACGGCTCGCGGCCTTGAAGCTTGCGAAAGGGAAGCTGGATGCCTTGCGTCAAAGCATGAACGCCGCCATCTGTAACTGTCGCGATGTGCTGGCACCGGCCGGGTATCCAGCCTACGAGCGAATGGAATTCCGCATGGACGAGCCACTCTCGGCTGAACAGCAAAAACTTCAAAAGCAGTTGATAGAGCAGGACTGGCAACAGTATGAGAGCTGGATGTATCGATGACTGAAAAACTGCCATGCTCGAAATGCAGTGTCTTGATCCTGCCGACCACCTCTGAGGCCACGGGCGGCGTGTGCATGCCCTGCAAGGACGGCAGGAATGAAATGACGCTGGCGTTAAGAGCCAACGACAAATGCAGATGGAAAGATGATTCTGTGCGGGCGCTTTGGCGCTCGCTTGCGGCGCGCGTCGACAAGGCCAAGGCAGGGGCAGGATACTCGGAGTTGAACCCCGCTGAGCAACGGTACTACAGCCTCACTGCCTTTGACAGCGTCGTCCACATCGCCGGATTTCAACGATACTTCATCCACACCTCCAGCGCGCACTACGAGGAGGTGATGCATGGATTGCTTGAGGTGCGTGCCTTTGACACGGTCGCCATGCTTGGTGAAGCAAAATACCTCCTTTTCGGTGACACCGAGGTTCCGAGAACATGCATCGAACGCCTCAGCGCCATCGGTATCTTTCCCAATAGCGGGACGGAAGACCACCCGTCGAATCTCCGGCTCAAAGAACTCGATCGGCTGCACCGGCTGGATCCGGACCAGCTTCTGAAAAAGCTTGCGGTGTACGCTGAGGAACAGGGATTGCTCAGGCCCTTCAAGATGGCGCTCTCTGCCTCATCCATGGCCTGAGGGTACGCCGGAAGTTGCCTCATCGATTTGTCTCGCTCCTCGTCGGAGTTGGGTGTGTTATGCGAGCACACCATGAAACACATCCTCCTGGCCCTGACCCTGTTTCTTTTCCATGTCGTTGCAAATGCGCAGGAAACATTCTCCGCGGAATTCAAACTCAAGGCGAAGGCCCCTATTGAAGGCCTCATGCTGGCTCCCGACTACCACGTCCTTGTGGAAGGCGGCACTGCCACCGTGAAATACACCAAGGACGGCAAGGTCCAGGAAGAAAAAGGCGCGGTCACTCTTACCATCCTCAACGGCATCGATCCAGCCACCAGGCGTCCTGCAAAGCTCCAGGGCTCTCTCGGCATCGAGATCACGAAATCAGGCTGGACTCGCGACAAGTTTGTTATCCGCATCACCATCCCCATCGAACCTACGGGTGAGATGCGCAAGGTCTCCGCCAGCCCCGATCCCGAACCGGTGCTTGGATTCGCCTCCACCGCATCTGCAGACATGCTGTGGCTCGACACTCTGCCCAACGGCATCGCTCGCTATACCGATCCGATGGGTATCCGCATGCACAGCGAATACACCGTGGAGATCTTGAAGAATCCTCTCAAGAAATGATGACGCCGTCGGGCTCGTAAAAAGCTCCGCTGCAAAGCTCCCTCTCAAAGCGGTGCTTCGCACGCGGGTGATGCGCAGGCGTGGCCGAGCATGGTCATCTGGTCCGTCGTGCTGGCGAATGCGGAGCAGCTGAGGTTCAGCGAGCAGATCATCAAGCTGGACTGGCAGCAGTATGAGAGCTGGCTGTATCGATGATTGCATGGAGGGGAGTTTCTCCAGTCACGCGTTTCTTTACGTGACAAATTCCCGGGCCTTCGGCATGATCACGCATCATGCGTGTGGTCTTGATCTTGGCTCTATTGTTTGGCGCTCATGCGGCGTGGGCGGATGATCTGGATGTGATCGCGGATCCCGGTTCCACACCAGAGGCCCGAAGGGAGGCGTATGAGCGGCTGGTGAAACAGGAATTCACCAACTACGCCCGTAAGCTCGTCAAGCTTTGTGGCACCCATC
>JBGGMQ010000566.1:0-7197 GCA_041287975.1 Verrucomicrobium sp.
GAAACGACAGGTGTCGTTTCTTCCGCTAAGGGATAAAATGCGGCTTGGCAAGGAGGTTTCCAACCCCCGGTCAAGCCGTTTCAGGCTCGTCATTCGCTGTTTGCGGTACAATCTGGCGGTACGGCCAGAGGAAGCAGACGAGCGTACTGGCGGCCACGATGGCCAGAATGGGCAGGGGGGAGCACCATTGCAGACTCGTCTGGAAGGTCAACAGGCTGGTCACGATTCCCAAAATGAGCAAGCCAAACCCCGCCAGCAAGGCTCCCAGTCGGCCGCGGAACAACTGCCACGAAGCCAGGATCACAGTGATGCCTCCGATGGTCCACTCCCAAGGCAGGGGAGCCTGACGAAATTCAGGGGAGGCGAGGGCCGCCGCGATGGCTTTGGCCTCGGTCAGGCCGTCGGACGAGTGCGAAATGACGACCACTTTGTTTTTCCCCAGGGATTCCCGCGTCACTTCCTCGGAAGGGACTCCCAGCTCAGGAGTGAGAAGGTCCAGGGCATTCACCGTGGGTACCGTGATCTGCGGAGGCAGGCGGACTGCGGCAGTAGCATCGAGAGGGATGACGAATCGGTCGCCCAGATTCAATCGCGCACCGGGCCCGAGGCGCAGCCGCATGGCGGAAAACGGTGCCCGACGATACAGCGTGACGGCTTGGGCCACCACGGAGGGCACGATTTTTGAACCCTCTCGCGCCAGCATGGGGATGGCATCGGCCTCGCCTTGGGCCGAAGCCAAGCCTGAAATGCCCATCTGCCCGACCACACGCAAGGTCTTCGCGGGAAGGTTCGTCACTGTCCTGAACGAGGGCATCTTCTCGATCGAGTTCTCCGCCGCGCTCAAGGAGGGCATCTCTTTGGCCATGAATTCTGCCGCTTCAGGCAGCGCCGCGCCCTCGGGCGTCTCTTCAGAGGTGACTTCAAAACCGAACACCGTGGAGGGCATGCCTACCAGGGCCTGGCGAAGGGGATGCAGAAACTCCGGCGTCTCTGTGCTCCAGCGCAGGCTCTCCGTAAAGGCGACCACCTCAGGCTCATGAGGTGAGATCCGCTTCAGCACCATGATGTAGTCCAACGGAGCAGGGGGCCATGAACCGTACTCATCCTTGTCCTTCTCGCCAAATTGCACCAGGACCACGTCGGGAGACACTTTTGGGGCGCTTTTCTCTATGGCGTTGCGGGCGTTCGCCACCAGAAAGTCGAGAAACCACGGATCCACCGTTGAGAGTTGCGCTTTGCCCCCGCCCAAATAGAGCCAGGCCAGACTGCCGGTGATGGCGGCGATCCAGAAGATCAGGCGGACGGGATTCATGACAGCGGAGAGTCGGGGATCAGGATCAAATGGAGAATCAGACCTCGATCAGGAACAGGTGCATGAAGGTGCTTTTGGGATCCAGGCTGACGAAGTTCGAGGCACCCTGCCAGTGGTAGGTCACTCCATGAATCAGGTCACGGACCCGGTAGTGGGCATCTTGAGCCAGCCCCAGAGCCGCCATGTCCAGGTTCACCGTGGAAGCAGAGGTGTCGTGGGGATTGAGGTTGATGATCGCCAGAACCCGGTTGCTGAAGTCGCTTGTCGCCTTGCTGAAGGCGATGATCTGATCGTGCCCCACGTGATGGAACTTGAGGTTGTCATACAGGTGCAGCGCAGGCTGCTCCCGTCGGGCACGGTTGAGTTCCCGAATGAAGCCCTTGATGTTGCCAGGAGCGTTCCAGTCGCGACCCTTCACCTCATACTTTTCGGAATCCAGATACTCCTCACGGCCGGGCAGCGGCAGGTTCTCGCAGAGTTCGTAGCCGCTGTACATGCCCCAGCTCGGCATGAGTAGGGCCGCCAACGCCGCCCGAAGCTTGAACATGGGCGCTCCCGCATGTTGGAGATGGCCCGGCAGAATGTCCGGCGTATTGGGCCAGAAATTACCGCGGTAGTACCACTTCATTTCCCCTTGAGTCAGCTCCACGGCGTACTCGGTCAGCTCATGCTTGCTCTCACGCCAGGTGAAGTAGGTGTAGCTCTGGCTGAACCCGATCTTGCCCAGGCCCTGCATCATGCGGGGCTTGGTGAACGCTTCCGCCAGAAAAAGCACATCCGGATCCTTCGCCTGCACCTCAGCAATCAGCACCTCCCAGAAGGAGACTGGCTTGGTGTGCGGATTGTCCACACGGAAGATCTTCACCCCGCGCTCCACCCAGAAGAGGACCACGTCGATCAACTCCCGCCACAGCGCCGGCCAGTCATCGCAGTGGAAATTGATCGGGTAGATGTCCTGGTACTTTTTCGGAGGGTTCTCCGCATACCGGATGGAGCCATCTTCACGCTGATGAAACCAGTCGGGGTGCTCATTGACGTAAGGATGATCCGGGGAGCAGTTGATGGCGAAGTCGAGCGCGATTTCCAGACCGCGCTGACGGGCCTCTCCCACCAGCCACTCGAAGTCCTCAAGGGTACCCAGAGCAGGCTCAACGGCACAGTGTCCGCCATGCGCCGAACCAATGGCCCACGGGGATCCCACATCACCTGGCAGCGCGTTCAGGGTGTTGTTCTTGCCTTTGCGATGCGCATTGCCGATCGGGTGGATCGGGGGGAAGTAAATGACGTCAAAGCCCATGGACTTGGCGTCGTCCAGGCGGGGCAGGCAGTCTCTGAAGGTGCTGTGGCGGTCCGCCCGGCCTTCGGCACTGCGGGGAAAAAACTCGTACCATGCGGAAAACCGTGCCCGTTCGCGTTCCACCACGACCTGAAAAACGGGGGACGTGGTGCTCAGCGAGCGGTCCGGAAAACGTTCCATGATCACATGGAGATCCTGTCCCATGATCACCTCGATCAGTTCGGCAGAAGGAAGCCGGCGCAGCATGTCGGCGAGCCCGCGCAGCTCTTTCGCAGAGGACGTCGCACCCGCGGAGCGCGCCCGCTTCGAGGCCTGTTCAAGTAGCTTGGCCCCTTCTTTTGCCTCAATGGCCAGCTCAGGATCGGCCGCGTCAAACTTGGCTTTGAAATGCTTGCGCCAAGTCAGCCAGACATCGGCCCAGCATTCCACGGCATACTCCCAGCGGCCGCTGGCGGGAAAGCTGCAGCGGCCCTGCCACCGGTCATTCTCTGTGGGCTGCATCGCCGCTTCCGTCCAGCGGGCTCCTCCCACCGGGCGCCACTTCAGAACGGTGGACATGATGACGTGTCCATCCGTGAAGGCATCCGCATAAACAAGCAGCGGTTCGTCAACAACCCTCTTCAGAAGATAGTTGGGCGCCCCCAAACTGGGGTAAAAATTCTCAATGGTGACGGTGGGAGCGTGTGCGGGCTTCGGGTCCATGAGCAAGTGTCAACGACTGACGCTCCAAAAGGACACATGAGCCGGGGCAAAGCAAGGCATTATGCCGTCACTTGCCTGCAAACGGCAGGTGTTCAGGAAGGCGAGGTGCTCGGACATTGCCGAGCCATCCTCTCCAGGCATGGGTAGCGCAGACTGGCAGTCTGCTGTGTCGCCGATTGGCAATCGGCTCATCGCGGCAGCGACTTGCCACTCCCTCACGCTCTGCCTAGCTCGCCAAAGCCGTCACCGGAGCCAGCATGGGATGGCTCGCACACACTTCACGAAGGCGCTCCAGCGCGACGGGGATGTGTTCTTCAAAGTGAGGCTTGCCCAGGTTCCGGCTCAAATTGGCGTAGGCTCCCACTGCCTGCATCAGGCGTTGGGCGGCGCACAGGAAGTAGTTCTGCCGCAATGTCTCAAGGTCCCTGCCCGTGTGCCCGGCATACCAGGCCAGCAGTTCGTCGCGTTCCTCCACGGAGAGGGCGACATAGGGGTCCAGCAAGAGAGAAGCGAGGTCATACTCCGCAAGGCCCGGACGGACGCCTTGATAGTCGATCAACCAGGCTGAACCGTCGCGGATGAGAACATTCTGACTCTGAAAGTCCCGATGGACAAGGCCGCGCGGCAGTCCCGCGAGATGGAGGCGTAGGGTTTTGAGGGCATCTTGGGCCGACTCCCATTCCGCACCGCTGGCATCCCTGCCCTGCATGCCTTGAAAGTAGTGAGTGAGGAAATAGTTCTGCTCCCACTCATAGAGCCGCTCATCAAAGCAAAGCTCCATCTCGGCCACATCCTCACTGGGGAGGGCATCAGCATCCACACCATGAAGCTTGGCCACTTCCCGCAGGGTGGATTCATACAGCGGGCGTCGGATTTCCCAGGGCTGCTCGCGGAAGGAATGCAGATCCACGTGACCAAGATCCTCCAGCCAGACACAAAGGTTCTCCGTATCATGGGCGTAGATCCGGGGGACCTGCACCTTCAGACTTTCAAGACGGTGCGTAGCGGGAACAAAACGCGGATTGTCAGGCCTTGCGAGGGTGTAAACCATCAGGATCACGCCAGACGGGGTCGGTGACTCAAACTGCACCCGGTAGAACTCCCGGTCAGAGCCGCCTTTCAAGATGGCATCCAGGCGGGTCGGCGCTGGCCAGCGGGTCAGGAAGGCGCGGGTGAGTTCGAAGAGTTCGGGTTCCGTGGGCATCAGGGGGCGCGGAGTTTCCCGTGGGGTGGGCGGGAATGCAAGCAAAGCGTTGCTTGTCCTCAGAAGTCTTGATCCGTCGCTTCTCCCTCCGCGACCCTTCCGGACCGCACAATGCAGTTCTTCAGGCGAGCCCCAGCAGCCACAGAGGCTCCCGGCCAGAGAATGCAGGACTCAAGGCTGGCTCCCGCGCCCACTTGAGCCCCGGCGGAGATCACATTGTCGCCCGTCAGGATGGCATCCGGCGCGATCATTGCTTCTGGCGAGACTCGCTCCCAATGATGGCGCTTGGCAGAGTCATGCAGGGGGAAGGCGTTGTCTGCATCCAGCAATGCCCAGTGGGCCTCCATGTACTGACGTCGGTCTCCAAGATCCCACCAGCCGCCTTCATCCACGACCACGCCACCAATCGGTGCACCTGCCTTGATCAATGCCAGAAAAATGGGGATCACGGACTCAATCTTGCCGGGGGACAGGTGTTTCAGGAACTCTGGATGCACAGCATAAATGCCGGTAAACTGGTGCGTGCCTGAGCCGCCTGTACCGAGAAGGTTCCGGATGTCCGTCAGGCGACCGGATGTCTCGTCGATCTCGATGTGTCGACCCGGGCCGGTGCTGCGAAGCACAAGGGTGACGATGTTTCCCTCCGCTTCGTGCCGTTGAAGGAGAGGGGCTAACGGGAGGTCCGTGAGAATGTCGCCATTGTACACCAGGAAGGACTGGTCCTTGAGCAGGTCCGCAATGTTCGCAATCCCGCCCGCCGTCTCCAGCAACACAGGTTCGTGGCGAAACGTGACCGGCAGGTCCTCATAGGTGCGGGTGGGAAATGCTTCCTCGTACCGTGTGGGGAGATGATGCGTATTGACGATGAATTCCTTGATCCCGGCCTGGCGCAGGTGGTCAAAGGCGTACGTGATGAGGGGCCGGTGGAACACCGGGACGAGGGGCTTGGGCAGCTGGTCAGTGAGAGGACGCAACCGCGTACCCAGCCCCGCGCCCAAAACAAAAGCCTGATTCATGTTTTCGATCTACGACCACAAGCGGAGGCTTGCAATCAGTTGGAACGTGGCGGACATCATTCCCATCAAAACAAAGGCATGAACGGGTACGAAAGGAGCATCCTTGCTGCGCAGGGCTATTTGGAGCTGGGCATGTTCCAGGCAGTGTGGCGCGAGTTGCAGGATCTTCCGGGCGAACATCTCGCCCGGCCGGATGTGCTCGAAATTTTAACGTTGAGCCTGATGGGGCAACTCCGCTGGGAGGACGCTCTGCGAGTCGCCCAGCGGCTCTGCCAGGAGGCTCCGGAAGAGCCCGGCGGCTTCATTCATGAGGCCTACTGCCTTCATGAGCTCGGTCACACTCAGGACGCGCTGAACGTTCTGGTTAACGGCCCCGCCTCCCTTAAAACCAAGGCCGTCTATTTTTACAACATCGGTTGCTACCATGCCCGGCTTGGGAACAACGAGCAGGCTTTGGACATGCTTGAAAAGTCGTTCAAGATGGATTCCAGCCTGAAAAGAACCGCCAAACGAGACCCCGATCTGGTTTCGCTCAAAGATGAGCTTTGATGACACCCTGAGGACGAAGGCGGAGGAGGCGCTTCGCCCCATCTTCGAGCGCAATTTCCTGGAACGCGGAGAGATCGGAGCCTCGGTATCCGTTTTTCTGGACGGTCAGGAACTCGCGAATCTCTCCGGAGGTTTCTGCGAGAAGGAAAAGCTTCATCCATGGACAGCCGAGACCCTCGTGCCGATCTGGAGTGCCACCAAGGGCGTCGCAGCGGTAACCTGCCTGGCCGTTCTTGATGAAGCCGGTCTGAGCCTCGATGACCTCGTGTGCGACATCTGGCCCGCCTTTGCGGGCGGCGGGAAGCAGGATATCACCTTCCGGCAGTTGCTCAGCCACACTTCCGGGCTCTCTGCCCTCAGTGGAGTGGTTCCCATTCAGGATGCCATGGCCGTGGCCAACGCCCTTGAGCAGCAGATTCCCGAGTTTCCCAGCGAAGGTCCACAAGCTTACCACGCCCGCACCTTTGGATTTCTCCTGGATGAAATTGTTCAGCATGTCACCCGGGGGCTCTCCATCGGCACGTGTTTCCGGGAAAAGTTCGGCGATCCCATGGAGCTGGACTTCTGGATTGGACTCCCTGAAACAGAGTTGGGCAGGGTCGCCACAATTTACCCGGGCAAAATGCGCCTGGGTGAACCGCAGACGCCCTTCCTCAAAGCGTTCACGACCAAAGGTACACTTACCCAGCGGACCTTTGTCTCGCCTCAAGGTCTGAATGCGGTCCAAGACCTCAATCAGCCTGAAACATTGCAAAAGGGCTATGCCAGCATGGGTGGCGTAGGCTCCGCCCGTGCCCTGGCCTCTTTCTACAGCATGCTCGCCCAAGGAGGCATCTGGCAAGGCCGACGCCTTTTGAGCGAAGCCGTAATCGCCAGTCTTTCTGAAACGATCTCCCAGCAAGAGGATGGTGTGCTCTGTACCCAGATGGCCTTTGGCCCTGGCGTGATGCGCGATCCACTCAATGCAGATGGCTCCAAGGCAAGACAGCTTTTTGGCAGCGGCCTCAAAGCCTTCGGTCACCCTGGTGCCGGAGGGAGCCTTGCCTTTGGTGATCCAGGGCGTCGCCTCTCCTTTGCTTACGTCATGAATCAGATGGAGCTAGGTGTCCTGCCCAAC
>JBGGMQ010000567.1:0-6994 GCA_041287975.1 Verrucomicrobium sp.
CATTTCCTTGTAGAGCATGATGTCGGAGGGTGAGCCGTCAGTCATGACGAAGAGGATGGGCTTCCAGTCGCCCTTGTTTTCTCCATGAGACTTCAAAACTTCGGTGTCGACCCGCTGGCAGAGGATCTCCAGGGCGGCGCCCAGGTTGGTGGGGCCGGAGTCGGGGCAGACGATGGAGGGGAGCTGGAGGGTCTCCAGGCTGCTGAGGGGGAGGACCACCTTCACGTCGCGATCGAAAGTGATGATCGAGAGGTGGAGGGATTCCAGGGCGTGCGGGTCCTGGCGCAGGCCGCTGAGCATGGCCTGGAGCCCAACCTTCACAGACTCAAGGGGTTCCCCTTTCATCGAACCGGAGGTGTCGATCAGGAGGTAGACAGGCAGACGACGCATGAGTGGGGGAAACTGGGGGTTTGAGGAGACAATAGACTAGACCACCACTTTGATCTCAGGGGGCGGGGGAGGGAGCTGATCGAGGCCCTCGACCTCTTTGCCGGCGGTTTCGACGGCCTTGCTGTTGCTGCTGACGGAGGCGGACACCCATTTGAAGAACTTGGCCATGGCCGACTGGTCGGACGTGTCGAGCCGGACGACGGCTTCGCCAGCGATCTGCTTGAGCACGGAGGCGTCGCCTTTGTTCACGGCGCAACCCACGACCACGCCCCATTTCTCCTGTTTGAAGCGGGCGAGGCCCTTCTGCCAGTCGTCGGTGGGAGCCCCGTCCGTCATGATGAACACCATGGGCTTCCAGTCGCCTTTGGTCGTGGTGGTCGTCTTGGCGAGCTGTTTGGAGGCGATGTCAGCGACGAGAGTGAGGGCATCGCCGAGGGAGGTGGCTCCCTGGGCGGTGAGGGCGGGCACCTGGAAGGCCGTGAGTTCCGTAAGAGGGACCTTTTCCGTGGCTTTTGAATCAAAAGTGATCACACCGAGGAAGGCGGTCTCCAGGGCGTAGGGGTCCTGGCGGAGGGCGGAGACCAGCATTTGCACGCCGTTTTTCACCTGTTCAATGGGTTCACCAAACATGGACCCGGAGGTGTCGAGGAGCAGGAAAACAGGAAGTCGTCTCATGAGAAGGGATCGGGGAAGGTTAGACGCGGGTCTTGAGGATCTCCACGAAGTTGTCGGTGGCGTGGCCTTCGCCGAGGGCGCTGAATTTCCAGCCGCCGCCCTGGCGGAACACTTCACCAAAAACCATGATGCATTTGCCGTTGTAGTTGGGATCAGCTCCCAGGCTGTAGCGGGCGATCTCTTTGCCCTTGGCATCGATGGCGCGCATGTAGGCGTTTTCCACCTCGCCGAAGTGCTGGTTGTTTCTTTGACCCTGGTAGATCTGCACCAGGAAAAGAATGCGGTGGTACTGGGCAGGCACGGAGTTCAGACGCACGACGATCTGCTCGTCGTCATTGTCGCCGCTGCTGCCCACGCGGTTGTCTCCGGAGTGGTAGATGGTACCGCTGGGATGGCGGAGGTTCTGAAAGAAGATGACGTCGCTGCCAATGAGCTTGTCACCCAGATTGCGAACCTTGCCGTTTTCATCCAGCACGAACGCGATGGCATCCAGGTCGTGTTCCTGGTTGCCGCCGGTCAACTTGGCGAAGAAGCCCTTTTTGCGAATCTTCCAACCCAGCCCGATGGTGATCTGGCTGAGATCATTGGTGTCCTTTTCCAGACTGATGGTCTGGCCTTTTTGGAGGTTGATCGCCATGCAGGAGGTTGGGTTGGAGGAGGGGGGAATTTACGCGTACTTGCTTACATAGGCCTGGAGACCACCGGTGGTGGCAAGGCCCATAGCCTCAAAGCGCCAGGCGCCGTTGCGCTTGTAGAGCCGGCCGAACTCGACGGCGGTCTCGATGGAGAAATCCTCGTCGAGCTCGTATTTGCAGATCTCGTCGCCGGTGGAGGCGTCATAGATGCGGATGAAGGAATTGCGCACCTGTCCGAAGTTCTGCTTCCGGGTTTCGTAGTCGTGGATGGTGACGGTGAAGATGATCTGCTCCACGCGCGGGTCCACTTTCCCCAGATCGAGCGTCAAGGTTTCGTCATCTCCATCCGAGTTGCCTCCCGTGCGGTCGTCACCTGAGGATGTGACCGCGCCGTCTGGCGACTGCATGTTGTTGTAGAAAACGAAGAACTCGTCTGCAGGAATCTTGTTGTTGGTACCCAGCAGAAATGCTGAGGCATCAAGGTCGAAGTCCTGACCGGTCTGGGCCGGGTCCCAACCCAGGCCAACGCCGATTTTTTGCAGTCCAATGTCTACCCGTTGTCCCTTGCTTAGATTGATGGCCATCGCTGTCTTCTTTGGGAAAAGATGTTCTGGTTGTGAGGATCCTTGTGCCAGCGCGATGGCGCTGGCAGCCGGTTGTTTTGGGGGATCTAGCTGGCCGGCCGGCGGCTATTTCTCAGTCTCAGCCGTGTCGCCATTTTCAACTTCTTCTTCAGGTGCCTTGACGGCGAGTGACCAAATCACTCCGGTCAGCAGCACGATTGCGACGATGGTAAGGCTGACAGCGTTGGGCAGGTGGAAGCCGAAGGCGCTTCCGATCAGCTTGCCGGAGACGAAGATGAGCAGCACCATCACGGCCTTGTCGAGGGCCCAGAAGAGATTTTGTGCTGCAATCAGGAGGAAGTAGAGGCTGCGCAGACCGGCGGCGGCCCAGAGGCTGGAAGTGATCATCAGGTAGGGATCACGCACCACGGCCACGATGACGGGCATGGAATC
Organism: Verrucomicrobium sp.; assembly: GCA_041287975.1. Classification (GTDB taxonomy): domain Bacteria; phylum Verrucomicrobiota; class Verrucomicrobiia; order Verrucomicrobiales; family Verrucomicrobiaceae; genus Verrucomicrobium. The sequence goes on from JBGGMQ010000567.1 coordinate 2,717, forward strand.
GAAGGCAAAGATCACGTCGCAGACCTCGATGCAGATCAGGCAGAGGAAGAGCGGCGTCACGCCGTGGCTGAAGAACTTGCCGCTCTCAATGGAGGGGTTCGTGGAAGCAAACTTGCGGACGGCAAGCACGGACCAGTGGCTGGTGTAGTCCACTTCTTCATCGTCTTCGGAGCTCTTCCACATCTTCCAGACGGTCCAGAGAACCACGAGTGCGAAGAGAATCAGAATGTAGGGGCTGACGTTTACAATCAGAGCCCCAAAGCCGAGGAAGAAGAAGCGGAAGATGATCGCTCCCAAGATGCCCCAATAGAGGATGCGGTGCTGGAAATGCTGCCGGTTCTCCTGCGTCAGGCCGAAGGACTTGAAGATCAGGTAGAAGGCGAAAAGGTTGTCCAGCGCGAGGGCTTTTTCGAGAACGTAGCCCGTGGCGTAGAGACTGCCAGCTTCCGCGCCCCTGGAGACCCAGATGTAGTAGCCGAAGCCTGCGGAGCAGAGGACCCAGATGATGGACCACATCAAGGCATTGCCCATGGTGATCTTGTGCCCACTTTTGTGGGTCAGCAAGTCCACCAGCACGGCCAGCACGAAGGGGATGATAAATACCAGGACGTCAGTAAGACTGATCGACGAGAATACAGAGAAGGAGTTTTCCAACATGGTAACAGAGGGGCAGTTGTTCCAGCGTTTCGCCGATTCCCTAGACATGCGCTTGGCAAGTCGCGCAAGAAGAAAGTCTGCAACGGGATGATCGCCAGTGGATCGCCTGGCGGTGGTTGGAAAGCTTCAAAGTTTCGAAGGCGACCCGGATGAAACAGCTTCGTTTGATTCCATTTGAAAAAAACGCATTGTACTTACGGTGTGACCACAGAATAGGGGAATACCTAAAGAGACAAAAACCATAAGGGAAAAGGTTGGGGACACCCTAAGCAATGAACGATGGAGGCTAGAACAATGGTTCTGTTGAGAGTGCCGCCATTCCCTATTGTTGATTCAAAATGAGCCTTTTAGGCTATTTTCAAGCCTGCGAACCCACGCTTTGAGCGTGCGAGCTTCGTTTCAACTATGACACCGCATGGAGTCAAAGCCACTCGCCCATCATCAGACCGCTGAAGCGGATATGTGGGTACAAGGTATATCCAATATATTTCGCTATGAAATTTAAGAACGCTCTGGCTGAACTTCAACGTTCGCGAGGGATCGCTCTCATCCTCGTGCTGGGATCCGTGGCGCTGATCTCGATGCTCGTGGTGGCGTTCCTGACCCTGGCTCGCACGGAGCAGCGCGCTGCCGTGGCATTTTCGGACACGGCGGATGCGAGAAATTTGACGGAACTGCCAGTCAATCTGGCGATCGCGCAAATCCGGCGGGCGACCGAGCAGAATGGGGTGACGCGGACTTGGGCTTCCCAACCGGGGATGATTCGGGTGTTCGGCACGGAGAAGGACAGCACGACGAGCAACATGCGATCCAAGACCGTGGGGCTCTACAAGCTCTACAGCGACGACAGGATGGTGGTGATGAACGAGGGGGCCAATGCCACCTCGAAAGGCATGACAACCACTGAAGTGGGAGTGTCTCTGAATGCGGATGAGGCCGACTTCGCCACCTGGCAGCAAGTTCCTGGTCTCTTTGTGGACCTCAATGAGCCAGCTCCGGTGGTACTGGCCAATTCGACCAAGGTGGAGATGCAGTTTCCGATTGCTGATCCTCGTGCCGTCTTCCCACGGAATGCGGGTGAGCCAGTGGCGGGATTCAATTTCCGGGGGAACACAAAGGCAGTGATTCCGATGATTGGCACGGCAGTGCCGGGGACGGTAATGCCCAACAGCGAGACGAATCTCGAAGCCCGGCTGCCGATGCCGGTGCGCTGGCTGTATCAGCTCGCTGACGGCCAGGTGATCGCGCCGACGGGTGGGGCGGCGGGGGATGGGTTGGAATTTGCGGCAACGGAACGGCCGACGGCGCTCAACCCGATCGTGGGACGGATTGCCTTCTGGACGGACGATGAGGCGGCCAAAGTGAACATCAACACCGCCACTGAAGGCACAGCCTGGGACATGCCCAAGGCCTACACGGACTCGGATGCGAAGTATGCGAGGAAACAACCAGCGCAGAATGAATTTTCCCGGTATCCCGGCCATCCGGCCCAGACGTCTTTGAGCCCGGTTTTCCAGGCCTTTGGGGAACCGTGGAAAGTGGACAACTCGATGAGCGATGGTGAAATCGCCGCCCGGGTGCAGCGCTACCACGCGGTGAGCCCCCGCATCCCGTGGGGAGGAAGCCAGGGGGGCACGGTCGCACCCACGGCAGCCATTCCGCTGGTCGACTCCAACGGTCTGCCTGTGAAAGATGACCGTCTCTATGCCACGCTGGACGAACTGGTGTTTGACCGCAACAGGGCGGCCCAGCTACCGGGCATCACCTACCGGGACATTGAGATCGGGCGGTTCTTCCTCACGGCGCACAGCCGGGCTCCGGAATTGAACTTGTTCAACAAGCCGCGCATTCTTCTCTGGCCTACCTCGCTGAAAGCGGCCCAGCGCAATGCCATGGACAAGCTCCTGCTCTTTTTGGGGACCGGAGGAGGGCGTACCTGGTACCTCCAGCGGACGGCGAATTTTACCAGTAAAACTGCGCCTGGATCCAGTCAGGAATCCAATGGAGACCTCCTGCTGGGCAAGGACAGCCTGGGAAACACCGCCAGCATCACACCGGCATCCCGGAACAAGGACATGTATACGAGCTACCTGCAGGCGCTTACGGGAAATAACTCGCCCACCTCTGAAGGCGGGGCGGTGCAGGCCTACGAGATCCCCGGGTTCGGAGGCAACTTCAAAACCAAGTACACGCCGGTGCGACGGGATCAGATTCTGACCGAGATGTTCGACTTCCTGCGGTGGTCTGTGAACAGCTACAGCACGGGCATAAATCCGCAGTACACCTATCTGCCGCAACGCGGCAGTGGCAACCTGGGGGAATCCACCGCATTGCCGCTGATCCCCGGCATCAAGGGGGATGCTGTAACGTCGGTGACAAAGTCCACTAAAGGATTCGGCCGCTTCCCCTCCGTCACGGAGGCGACGATTGTCTTTACGGCTGCTGAAAATGGGGAAACAGCAGGCGCAGACGGATTCCTGCCACCCAAGAAGATGCGCGCCTTCATCATTCTGGAGCCTTTCTCGCCGACGGTGGGCATGCCCAGCTGGTCGGCCAACGTTCGATACAAGATCAGTGGCCTGGACAATTTCAAAGTGAATGGCACCAGCATGGGCTTCCCGTCCTCTGGCGTCAATCGTGCCAGCACACCGAACGGATGGATAGACGGCGGGCACAACACCGCCTTCACCGGACTGGGGGCACAGTTTACCGTTGCCGACCTGACCGACAGCGGAAAGGTGGATGCTGCGGGCAGTGCCAAAGTGCTCAACCGTTCAGATGAAACCAATGGGTTTCCTTTCTACAGCGACATGGTGGATATCGATGGAAAGACGGATTTCCAGTTCAGCGGGGGTGACATCGTGGTTGATGTGCAGTCGGGCTTTGGAGACCAAGCCAGTGCGACGACGGTGCAGCGCATCAATCTGAAGTTTCCTCCCGTGAAACTGCTGGTGCCAAAAATGAGGCCAGCAGACGCCACCAAAGGATTGACTGACCTGACCAAGCGCTTTCACAAGAAGACGGAAGGCGGTCTCGTGAACAACTTGATTGTCGAAGGGGACATCACGCGGAGCATGGAGATTCGGGCAGACAAGGACAGTGCCACAAAAGGTGACCTCAGGGTTCTGGCGGCTACTGAGCAGGTGCCAGCCTCAGATCTTTGGTTCATGGCGCACAGTCGCTATACCGACTCCAATGTGCGAGCCTTGCACTTCCTCCGACTGGGCAGCCAGACGCATGCGGGGCAGATTGGATTTTGGGCGGGAGACGATACCATCGGCCGCGGGCGCAACACCAACCGGCCTTCCACCCAGATCACGGGTGGGGTCCTGGTGAAAGGCATGACTTATTTCCGCGACTGTCCTCCTGCGGTTACCCGAGGGCTCAACGGAGCCTTCAACATGGACAATCGTCCGGGAGACTGGGACAACGGCACGGGCCGCATCGAAGACGGGCCGTACATCAACAAGGCGGACGAAGGCAACGCATCTACGAACAACCAGGCCAACGATACGGATCTTGGATATTTCTCCCGTGGCTCCTTCAATGTGGAGAGCGGTCCGACTTACAGTCCCAACCGCCAGATTGCCTCTGCGGTGGCATTTGGATCCCTTCCGTCCG
>JBGGMQ010000568.1:0-3874 GCA_041287975.1 Verrucomicrobium sp.
CTGGACAGAAGGCGCGGATCTCTCTGCCCCCCTTCCCCACTGGGGCTGGGAAATGTGGCACCGCTACTGGGTGAGCCAGCGCGTGGCCTACTATGACTCCATCGGCCTCGGCGCTGATGTGCTCGATTACTACTGGCAGGGACCAGAGGATCTGGCTCACTACGCCCGCGCCTGTGTGGACATCCTCTTCAAGTTCCCGTTTGGAACGGAAGAACTGGAAGGGATTGCCGCTCGCGGTGATTTCGACCTGAGCCAGCACCAGAAGCACAGCGGCAAGCCCCAGGAGTTCTTCGACGACGAGCTCAAGGGAGCCGCCGCCAAGCTGACTGAAGAGCAGAAGGAAGCGCTCATTCAGAAGCGTATCGCTTTCGAGGCAGCCAAAACCAAGGGGACCCCTCTTACCGAGGCGGAGGTTCGCGCCTGGTTCGACCGCCTTTTCAAGGGCTTCTACGTGCCCCACGTCATCGAGCCCTCTGCGGGTCTCGATCGTCTGGCACTCGCCGTGCTGGCCAACGCCTTCACCGAAGAAGAGAAAGCCGACGTCAACGGCAAGACGGAAGTCCGCACCGTGATGCGCCTGCATCCCCGCCTGGCTCCAATCAAAGTCGGTGTGTTCCCCTTGTTGAAGAACAAGCCGGAACTCGTCGGTAAAGCTCGCGAAGTCTACGACCTGCTCAAAAAGCACATGAACTGCTTCTATGACGAAACCGCCGCCATCGGCCGCCGCTACGCCCGTCAGGATGAAGCAGGCACCCCGTTCGGCGTGACCATCGATTTCGAAACCCTTGGCGAAAAGGGTGAGGAATTGAAGGACACGGTCACCGTGCGTGAGCGTGACAGCAATGCCCAGCATCGTGTGAAGATCAGCGAACTCCTCGGCTGGCTGCTGGAGCGGCTGAGCTAAAGAGAGAAAAATTATGAATTAGGAATGAGAAATTATAAATGTGCTACTTCCGCAGTGAGAGGTGCCTCCATTTATAATTTCTAATTCATCATTCACAATTTTTGGGGAAGCCCTCTCTGACATGCGTTCTTAGTCTTCCAGAAAGACCAGAACCATGCCCCTCTCCCGCCTCAACCCCATTGCGCTCCGGATCTACCGTGTCGGGGTGGTGGCGGTTATTGCATGGCTGCTCTTTCACCAGCACCAGTGGCTGAAGGCCCAGCGGGAGGCGACGGTACCGGTGTCGCGGGTGAAGGATTTCTTCCCGGATGCGGTTTCCATGGGGCCACGCGACCCCGAGACAGGCGTGCAGCAGGTCTTGAGTGAGTCCGGCAGCGTGCTGGGCATGGTGACCCAGACGGCTCCCCTTTCCGACAAGATTCTCGGCTACGCGGGCCCGACCAACAGCCTGATTGTCTGTGATGCGCAGAAGAAAGTGATCGGCCTGCGCATCCTGCACAGCGATGACACCCCCGACCATCTGGCGGAGATCATTCGTCACCGGCCTTTTTTTGAGGCGTTCAAGAACGGGCTCAAGCTGGGCGATCACAGCGCGGTGCTTAAGGTGGATGCCGTCAGCGGCGCCACCCTCACGAGCACCGCGATTGTGGATGGCGTCCGTCGCCGGCTGGGTCAGGAAGGCAAGTCTCTGCGGTTTCCTCAGGAAATAACGCTGGATGAAGTCAAGCCACTGGTCGCGGGAGCGGCAACCCTGTGGTCGGTCAAGGATCGTGAAGGCATTCTGGAGATCCTGGACGACAAAGGCGTGCGCCTTGCCAAGGTCACCCGCACCTCGCCCTCGGCGGATACCATCATCGGGTACAAAGGGCCCACCGACACTCTGATCCTGCTGGACGCCGCGGGTGAGAAAGTCACCGGCATGCGCCTGCGGAAGAGCTACGACACGAAGGACTACGTGGGCTACGTCACGGACGACAACTATTTCCTCAATCTCTTCAATGGCAAGACGCTGGATGAGTTGGGCAAGATCGACTTTGCCCAAGCCCATGTCGAAGGCGTATCTGGAGCCACAGAGACGAGCTGGTCAGTCGCGGAGGGCTTGAAGAAGCGGGCCGCCGTGCTGAGTGCCCCCCGCCCCCAATCCACCGATGCGCTGCGCAGCATCACCATGAAGGCGGCCGACTGGGGACTGCTCGCCGTGGTGGTGCTATCCACGCTGCTGACCTTCTCCCCCTGGCGGGGCAAGAAGTGGCTGCGCTGGGTGCATCATCTCGTACTCATCGGTTATGCGGGGGCTTTCAGCGGGGCGATGTTGTCTCAAGGGATGCTCGTAGGCTGGGCCCGGCACGGCGTGCCATGGCAGACGGCCCCCATGCTAGTGCTGCTGGGAGCTTTGGCCCTCTCCATTCCCGTGTTCTTCCGCCGCCAGTTTTACTGTCACCATTATTGCCCTCACGGCACGCTGCAGATGGTGCTGACCAATCGATTGGGCGTGAAGTTGCGGGTCCACATTCCGCCGAAGATCGCCAAATGGCTGGAGAAGATCCCGTGGACAATTCTTGTCGCCGTGGTGATCATCTCCATGCTGGGGTTGAATGTGAACATCAATGCCCTGGAGCCGTTTGATGCCTGGCTGATTCGCGTGGCAGGTTGGGGCACGCTCACCGTCGCCCTTGTGGGCTTGGTCGCATCGCTCTTCATCCCCATGGCCTATTGCAAGTACGGCTGCCCCACCGGAGCTCTCTTCAAATTCCTCCGCTATGCCGGGCATGGCGATGCCTTTGGCAAACGCGATGTCGCGGCTCTGGTCCTGATCGGGTTCGCCTTTTTGCTGATGTGGCAGAGAGAACGGGTGCTGCTTTGGGTGTCGTAGGGTGGGGTATGAGAGGAATTTTCCTCACACGAAGACACAAACGCACGAAGGGTATACGGACGATGAGAAACGTGAGTAAGTTTGAAGCTTCTTTGTGTCTTCGTGCCTTTGTGGGAGGATTGTATTCTGCCGCCATGCCCTTCGTCCCCCTTTCCAAGATGACGCTATCTTGCATCATCACGTCAATTGCGATGATGGCCGGTCTTGGGGCTTGCAGTCCTTCGACTCCCACCACGACACGAGTAGAGGGCAAGACGATGGGGACCACTTGGAGCATTCAGTTGGTGCAGCCATCTAGTCCTACTGCTGCCCCAACAGCGAAAGACGCTGTAGCACTCATTCAACCACGACTCGATGAACTGGAGGCCATTTTCACGAACTGGACTCCGGACTCCCCTGTTTCTCGATTCAATCAATCCACCAGCACGGACTGGCAATCCGTGCCGCAGGCTTTGGCGGAAGTGGTGGCCCACGCCCTGGAGATCAGCCGGGAGACACAGGGCGCTTTTGACATCACGCTGGGGCCCCTGATTGACCTCTGGGGCTTCGGTGCCACAGGCCGTCGCGACACACCGCCGGACGAGGCAGCCATCATCTCTGCCAAAGCCCGCTGTGGATGGCAGCGGTTGGAGGTAAAACTCAATCCACCCCAGCTTCGCAAAACACACGCCGATCTCCAGATCAATGTCTCCGCCCTCGTCGAAGGCTACGCTGCCGATGAGATTGCGCGACGCCTTGAGGCGGCTGGAAACCACAACTTCCTCCTGGATGTCGGGGGTGAGCTCCTGGCTCGCGGTAAGAAGAGCGACGGCAGCGTGTGGCAAGTGGGCATTCAACAGCCCGACCCCAATTCCGCCAAAGGCGAGGCCATGATGAGTCTGCCCCTGAACAACCAGGCCCTTTCCACTTCGGGCACGTACCGCCAGTTCTATGAAACGAAGGGGCATCGTTACGCCCATGTCCTGGATGGGCGAACGGGACGACCGGTGGCGCATCGAGCAGTCTCCGTCTCCGTGCTGGCGGACACCTGCGCCCAGGCCGATGCCTGGTCGACCGCGCTGCTCGCGCTGGGACCAGAAGAAGGCCGCCCACTGGCG